>NZ_VPCH01000074.1:0-8819 GCF_013418285.1 Acinetobacter sp. YH12152 | reverse complement strand
CGTCTAGTCCGGCATTTTCCAATACTGTGTTTACAACATTGGCAAAAGTTGCTCGGCTGTCCTTCAGGATCTCGGGACCATGGTCGTTGAAGATTCTTTGTTTCTTTCCTAATTCGCCTTTTTCATTGATGAGTCTGGTCGTGAACATCATGTGTACGTGATAGTTTTTATTATTGGTTTCATCGTTATGTTCATGTGGTGCATGGATGCAGGCATCGACAATAACATTGTGCTTGTTCACAAAGTCTCGGCAAAAGTCATCAACGATTTTTATGCGTTCTGCATCTGTTAATTCATGTGGTAAAGCACAGATATATTCTTTGGCGAGTCGTGCATTGGCTTTCATTGAGCCATTGGCATTGAATTCTTTTTTTTCTACTGTATTCCAAAGTGTTTGACGGTCTAAAAGTTTTGTATTGGTATGTTCTGGTGCATAAATATTTTTGTATTCAAGTCCCTTTTTTTTAGTGTAGTCCTGAGTCTTTCCAAAAGTCAGATCCTCTAATTTTTCACAGGCACGATAAGCAGCACAAGCAACGGCTGAACGTCCGTCACTTCGTGAGATGTTGCTTTCATTCAAATGAAAAATTGCCACTTTAAAAACCTAAATTTCTGCATACCGTGGTTTTGATTTTTGCAACTTTGAAAAAGTTTCTGACCATGCTAAAGCGAGGTCATGGGGTACAGGGGTTTCCCCTGTCGCAACGTCCACTTTTGAATGAAATGATAAAAGTGGGTAAGTGCGCCCTTCGTTTCACTCCGGGAAAACTTCGCTTCGCTACGTTTGATATTGCTCGCTTTGTTTTTTGACTCTATGATGATGTTTGATTATTGATCATCACGGTTTAATACTATGTCAGATATTCAAGAAAAGAAAGATGCAGTTTTAAAGAAACTCACCAAAGCACAGCAGAAAAAATTATCCCTGCAAGAGCAAATTGAGTATTTAAAAAAAGAACAAGAGCAGATCTTAGAACAGGCAAAACAGAAACAGAATGAGCTTAAACTCAAACAGCAAAAACTTTTAAGCGAAGCAAAAGCCCAAGAACGGAAAAATGAAACTAGACGGAAAATTTTGCTTGGCGCTTGGGTTTTGAATAAATTTAAGAATGATGAATCTTTTAAACATCAATGGGCTGATTTTGAGCAGTTTTTAAGTGCGGAAAGTAAGACAGAAGAAAATAGACAGAAAGATAAAGAGCTTTTTAATGATCTTTTTAAGGGAAAGTTCTAAATTTCATATAAGAGATTTTATGTTAAATAAGTTAAATAAATGGATATTTTGCAGTAGGTTTTTTGAGTCTCTTTGGCACTATATGTTGTAGTCAATTTTTAAAAATTGACTACATATAGAATAAGTGCGTAATATCAGTTAAGTAAAATATTAATTTAATGGTATTTTTAATTGTATAATTTGTAGAGTATTTGTTGAAATTATTAAAATTTTTTTAAATCCCTATCAATAGGTTAACTTATAAGTTAATATTTTTATGACTATAACTCTAGTTCAATGCAAATCAACTGGACATCCTAACCCAACACAAACTTTTAAGATTACAGATAACTCTTGGAAAATCTTTAAATGTTTTTCTACAGAGACTCCTGAAAGTAACTTTCATGAAGATGTAAAACGATTGCTACCAATTGATCGAAAGAAAGCTCAAATCTTATTTGTTCAGTTAGGTAAGAGATGCGAGTCTGGGCAAAATTTATCATTTTTTTATGATAAGAAAGCATTGCATGATGCTTTAGAGTTTAGTTATACCGATGTGTCAGGTGCTACAGTAATAGATAAAATATGGCGTATTAGACAAGGTGATCTACGTTTATATTTTATATATTTCCCACCTGGAAAGCGTCTTGTTCTTTTAAACATATGGGTAAAGAAACAAGATAAATTAACTTCTTCAGAAAAGAACGCATTAAGTGATTTAGCTGAAAAGGTAATGAAGTCTTGTTTATAGCCCTAGAGGTTTATATGAGTAAAGAAATTTCCACTGCATTAAATTTAGATGATGTTATGGATTTTGATTTTTTCGATTTTTCAGATTTAGATCCTATAGATTTGAAAAAAGATGCTATAGCTGCCGATCTATGTGCATTAATGGCTTTTAAAAATATATCTAGAGTTGAGTTGGCAAAAAAACTAAATTGGAAATTGAGTCAAGTTAGTAAAGTTTTGTCAGGAAAACAGAATTTAACTATAAGTACTATTTCTAAAGTTTGTTTTGCACTTAAATATGATTTTCAGATTAGTTTTCATGAAGAACATGAGCAACTGAATGTACAGCCATGGGAAAGAAATTTACAAAGTATTGTTAATTTAAAAAACAATACTACTGAAAATTGGCATGTTTTATATAAAAAACAATCTCCTGTGGAAATTGTTATAGATATTCTTTCAAACAAGGTATCTGATTATTATTTAACACCAATATCTGTAAATTCATATAACAATAAAATGACTCTAGGTGAAAAGAAAACTTCAGTAGTTAACCCTCATTTGAAAGCTCTACAGCGCAATGAAGCACCAAGTCTAACAAAAGTTTTATATAAGGATTTATGTAATGTCTAAAGCAGTTAAACGATCTGCTGAGCACGAACTTAAGTTTGCTCAAAGTCATAAAACAATTTATGCAGATCATATTATGAGATTTGCATTTGGTCCTGTTGTATCCAAATTAGATTTTGGTATCTCACATGAGCTAGGGGATCAATTACCAGAAATCTCTACAACAGTTATTATTCCAACGCCCAATTTATTAGATGTTCTTCCTTTAATCATTGAACAAAGTAAGAATCCTGAAGTTAAGGATGAAATGGTTTCTAAACTCAAAAATATTATCGCAAAATTTGAAGAAGAAGCTTAAAACATAATAAAAAAGCCCGATAACATGTTGGGCTTTTTTATTGAATATAAAGCTAATATATAGCTTTACTCATCTTCATCATATTCAGGTAAGGTGGCATAAGACTGGCCTATCTTGTTTAGATCTTCGAATGAAAAAGTACGGATAGGTTTTTTACTGCCTTTTTGGGCTTCGGAAATTCGATCTTTCGCTGGTTTAGATATATCTTTATAAACTAACCAATGTTCACCAGACTTAGGATTTTTTTTCATATCATCAAGAAATTTTTCCGCATCATCCTTATCTGCTTTTTTATTTTTTACATCCACCCTTACCTCAGTCATTAAGGATGAGCAAGAAATTTGAGATGCCCCATTATCTCGAATATCTTCAAATTTTTCGCCTAAATTTGAAGGAGCATATAGATATAAATCTCCTCCTCCATCAGCCGTATTTGTAGTAGTAAATCTTGTAAAATCTAACCGTCTCTCTTTTAAAGCAATTTCAGCAACAGTTATTGTAAAACGCATTTCCCCCTTTTTTCCTTTCGACATATTTACATACTCACTTTAATTTTAACTAATTGATTGTTATATAGTTCTTTTAGTTCAACTAGTTCCTTAATATTTAATAACATATGTAAATCTGAAGTTATCTTTTCATAATTGGTCGCTAAACTCTGTCTATCTGTAGCTAACAATTTAAAAATTTTTTCTTTTAAAAAGCCCTTTATTTTTTTCACATCATCATCTAGAAAATTAAACTCTGTTTCACAATCATCATCATCACTTTCAGGGATTAAAGTAGATATTAAATTAAACTCATCTTTTAGATCATTTAGTAACGCTTCATTAATATCTGCACGTAATAAAGTTTTGCTATTTTGCTCATTAATTTTGTTTTCATTATTGGGCGTAAACTCTATTAAACTTAAAAAAGAAGACAACTTTATCTCCAATCAAATAAAAAATTATATTTTATAGAGTAGCTTACTTAGAGTCATAAATGTTTTTAATTTTTCCTAAAATTAACATGATACGTCTTATCCGAAACAATTTAGACAATAAAAAACCCCAGCATCCTGCCGGGGTTTTTTATTGGAACATTCGGTCTCTGTACTCTTACGTATCTTATATAGCGCCATCTTGGTGCTCATTTTTTAATTCTAAGGAACTTCCTGTTCCTGACGAATTAATCATATGAATATTCTAGTATTCCGAATAGCAGCAAAGGACCTGAATTGACGTAAGTAAATGCTTACAAAGATGATTAAAAACTGTCCCAGGTTTATCCGCAGGAAATGGGGATAATTTTAGATCCTGGGACGTTGAGAACATTGGAAAAACCGAAAAATTGACTACTTTTTAAACAAAATTATTGGCAAGAACTATCAAAACCGCTCATAAAAAAGCCGACTTGTTTCCAAGCCGGCTTTTGAACATCGTCGAGCACATTCTTTATATCATAAGTTTTTGATTTTTATAAGTTTCAATGTATGCGTTTCGTATAACGCCCATTATGTTAAATGTATAACTTTATAAAGTGTTAATTTTAAAGTCTTCCAATGTTTTGCCTTTTTCTTCTAATAAATTATGAACAAACTCAGGCTCTAATTTCAGCATCAGTTCAATAGCATCATGGATTTTCCAAAATTGTAATTCAGGATGATCTATTATTTGGATTAAATGGTTTTTAATTAAAGGAATATATTCATCGTATTTTTCATCATCAATTAACCAAAATAAGCGACTAATATCAAATGGTTCTGTATTAGATATTTCTATAATCTTTTGTATAGGATGAAATATTTTTATTCTAGCCTGTTCACCAAATCCTAGATCAGCTTGGAATGCCCAATAACGAACAAAAGCTCTAAGTACATGCTGAAGTGTATCATCATAACCATGTAAACGATGATCTATATAACCAACTAATTTATTTTCATTTAATAAATTTACTAATGCATCAAAACCAGAGGATTGTCCCCAATTAGTCAGAAGTTTTGCTGCCTCAAATACAATATTTTCATCAGAAGAATTTAATAAATTTATGACTTGTTCTATACGATCTTCAGGAATATCTTCTGGATCTAAATCTGTTGCATCACATGCGTAATCTGCATGAGTAGGAACGTCATGCAGTAATACAGAAATTTCTTTATTCATTAAGCCACTCATTAATAATTATCTTAAGATTTTCTAAAATTAACATAATACACCTTATACGAAATGCTGTATAATTATCCTTATAATTCAACGATGTAGTTTCTAGTTGATAGCCCATCTTCCCCAAGGTGGGCTTTTTTTATGATTTTTCACGTTCCACGCCTATTATTTAAGCAATGTTTCACGATTTTGATTAGCTCAATTGAATAATCAGGATGCCTGGTCTTTTTCTTTTTGGCGTTCATTCAGCTCTTTTTTCAGCTCCTTTTTATCCTGGTACGATGCGATCAGCATGATCGGGATCAACAGCGGGGCCACAATAATGCCTAGGGCAATGTCTTTCAGTTTCGGCATGATCTTTCTCCCTTAGTCATTATCAAAAACAGCATTCAGTACACGGCCAAATAAGCCACGTTTTTTGTGTTGTGGCACTGCCACATTCTGCAACGTGGCATGCTGTAGCGTTTGGGTGTGGTATGCCGTAGTTTCTTGCTGTGGCACTGCCACATTTTCTGCAATATTTAATTCATTATTCTTTTTATTATCATTATCTTGTTGTGTTGTCGCATGCTGTGGTAGATCGGTGTCGCATGCCGTAGCATCTTGTTGTGGTGCTGCTGTGGCAGGTGCAACACTTTTCAGCTCAATGAGTGTTTGCATACGGTCAATTTGTTGCATTAACCGTTCTTCACGTTCTTGGTATTTTTTGACTTCATTTTCTAAATGGGCAATAAGTTTTTTTGTAGACTCATCACCTTCTTGCTTAGATGATTCAATTTTTTGAGGTATTTGCTCAGGTTCTCCAAAGCATCGGATGACCTCTGCTAGATCGAATTGTCCATCACTGGAGCGTGATAAACGTCCGTTACGTACAGCTCTGTAAATGGTTGATCTATCCACATGGAATTTTTTAGATACTTCACTTAGTGATAACTTAGCCATTTACGGTGTCCTTTTTATTTGATGGCATATATCCCACTTTTTTTAGGTATGGGTATAGTTCTTTTATTCGGTCAGGGTCTTGCAGCATCTCAGCAATACGAACAGCAAATTGCGGATAGCTTTCAGTTCCCTGGGAATAACGACCCATTTCAGGAAGTTCAGAAAGTTTATTTGCAAACATATGGCGTTGTGCATCAGTCATCTTCGTAAAGAGATCTAACGTATTCGGATCTCTTTCTATCGGTGGGTTGTCCTTCTTTTTCTGTTTAAAAGTAAAAGAGAATCCTGAAATTGATCGACCTCTTTTGTGTTGCTCATACTTCACAGTGATATCTGTATGTTCGTTAATTTGTTTAATAGCAAGCTCAAGTACACTAGTTTTAAAGCGTTCCATACGCTTGTACTCTGTATCGAGTACGCCAATTCTTTGACGGAAATCACTTAGCTCTATAACAGGAGTAGAGCCAGTACTTCTCCAAGCAATTAATAATTCATATAAGCGAACAGCATAAGCACTGCTGAGATTACTAACTTGTTGCAATTCGTATTTAGTGAAATGCTCTTCTAAGCGTGTAATTAAGGGAACTATGGCAGGGGCAAAGATAAGTTTAACTACTGCTTCATTATCTACATATCCAATTTCACTAACCCAACGGGATCTATAGTTCTCAATATTCCCTCGTTCATTTATTTTTTGATAGCTAAATTGTCTTGCAAATAAATCATTACAGGCATCTTTTAATGCTTGATAAGCCGTATTGCGATGTACGCCAAATTGATTGATATAACTTTCTGCATGTACTTCAAGGGGATCATTAGCATTAATACCTTTCCCGCTTTCTCTTGCCTCAACAATGGCCAATAAAATTAAACGTTGTTCTACTAAATCTAAGTTATAGCTTGCATTAATTAAGGCATTGTCTTTTACAACTAATTCTCTCATGAAGCACCAGTATTATTTATTATGCTATGACACAATAATTAATTTTAGTGCTATAAGCAAGGTAAACGGTGTCATATTGCAAGGTAAACGGTGTCATATTGCAAGGTAAACGGTGTCATATTGCAAGGTAAACGGTGTCATATAGCCTTTGAAAGTATTGCCAATAAAGGCTTTCAGCGTGTCTAAAAGTATTTAAAAACTTTAAAATAATTAAAAGCCCAGGAAAGGAAAAATTGCCCTTGGTTTTCGCTACGCTCAAACTCTATTGAATCTCGCTTTCGCTCGATTCGTTGGGGCAATTTTTTGGCTCATTGGGTTGTGACTTTAAAAAAAAGCAAAAGCAACTAGGAATTCGCTTCGCTCATAAGCTTTTTACTCGCTTCGCTCGACATAAAGCCATCGTAATCAGTTCGCACCCATTCGGGATGCTCTGATTCTGAGTTCTTGATACACAGGGGAGCCTGTAATCAGGGAAAAACAGGTGAAAAAATTTAGATCCCTGTAGTTCGCTCGTAGACACTCGCTAAATGCTCTCATTTGCGATTTAAGAGTTTTTTCTTAACTCAACTATAAATCTACTGTGGTTTAGCAAAACATCGCTAAAAACCCTATTTTTTTGCGTTTAAACAGCATTCACCAAGGTCGGTAATCGTTGTTATTTTCATTTTCTGGTTTTTTAGGCTCATTTTTCTGCTGTTTTTCCAATTCTTGGCGTTTTAAAAATGCCAAATGTTCTCGTTCGTGTCTTTCTTGTTCATAGCGTTGTTCTTTTTGCTCTCGTTCTTTACGTAATTGCTCTCTAAATTCACTTTCTCTGCGATCATTTTCAATTCTTCGTTGCCGATCTACTTCCGCTTGGCGTACTTGCTGCATTCTTTCTTGTTCAATTTTGAGATCATCTGCCCGTTTTGCTTTAAGGAGGGGACTCATATCATCATTAAAATCATGTAGGGTATCGAATGAATGAACGTACTCTCGTTTTAGCTTCTGCCAAAACGTGGGTTTTATCGTTGGTCGTTCAATCCCATTATTTTCCAGTATCTCTGAGCATTGACCTAAGCGTTGGACGACATTCTCAATATCGTATTCTTTAGCAAGTTGTTCGACCTCGGTTGCGTATTCTCTCCAGTTCTCATTTTTTGCCTGTTCTACTGATTTTTCAGTCGCATAAAAATCAGGTTTTTTTATATCTCTGTAAGTATGATGGTAAGAGTCATAAAACAAATTATTGGTATGTAGGTAAAAATCGCTTTTGTTTTCTGCTAACCATCGTTTTGTCTTGGTGAGATTTGATTCAATCTGCTTTTGATTATCAGCAGCATTGCTTTGAATGGTGTAAAACTGATTGGCAAATTCTGCATAAATATCTTGGCACCGGATGAAGTCATCATATGCGTTGTCGATCTGTTGAACCTGTTGTTCTTGCAGGCGTTCTTCTTCTAGGTTGAGATTTACTAATTCTGCTAAAAGCTCTTTTTCTTCTGCTTCGGTTAACTGAAGTTCGTTTTCCAGCTGGGTAATCTGATCTTCTAATCGACTTGGAACAATAATTTCTTGATCAAGGCCCTTGATGATCTGTTGGTATTCTCGTGCAGCATCTAAATTTTTGGCTTTGATTGCATCATTTTCAAGTGCAATTCTTGGCAGCACAATTTCAGTGTTACGTTCTTCAAGCGGTCTTTTTTGTTCCTCGTCATATTGTCTGCGAAGTGCTGTAGCTTCATGCCCTTCATGATGAGTGGGTTCAAGAAAGTCTAAGCCCTGATCCTTGTAACTCCGGTGGTCGATGCGTTCGTCTAGTCCGGCATTTTCCAATACTGTGTTTACAACATTGGCAAAAGTTGCTCGGCTGTCCTTCAGGATCTCGGGACCATGGTCGTTGAAGATTCTTTGTTTCTTTCCTAATTCGCCTTTTTCATT
>NZ_VPCH01000073.1:0-11008 GCF_013418285.1 Acinetobacter sp. YH12152 | reverse complement strand
TGTTCAAATGGCTATTCTACGTTTGATTGGTTTTGGAAAAAAAGAAGAATTTAAGAAAGTGCTAGCAATTTTAAGAAAGAAAAAGCCTGATAGGACAAGGATCCTATGAAATTTGTCGTGTACAGAGCTTACTGTTATAGTTTTTTCATAATTTTGATTAAAAAACAAACAAAAAATAAACCTATATTTCTATATATTTCATAATTTTATATAAAATAGGACTTACGCAGTATTATTTATAGATTCTCTGTGGTAGCAGATGATTTTTATCGAGAATAAAGTCATCAATGAAGTCTTTGATGATTGGTCTAAATAATTTCTTCTGCCAACGATATACATTTTCAAAGATCCGCTCAAACTGGTTCTTTTGTATCTCGACGTAGGCCATTAAGGCTGAAAAAATATGATTCAAAATCAGTTTAGATCGTCTCACTTGAAACTTTTCAATATGACAAACTTGTTTAATCACCCGGTGATATTACTCTATTTTCCAATGACTTGAATGTAATTCATGAAAACCCTCAAAGGACAATAAATCATCTTCATCTTGATACACAATATAAAACCTCTGCTGTTCTTTTAACTGAGTCTTAAATAATTGTACAAAGCCAAAATCTTTGAGCCAGACCACTTGACCCTGATGGAAATCTGGTAATAAACGCAGTTGAAACCATTGTCCTTTTTCTGGGGAAACCTTACGGTTACAGTCGATACCAAACATAAATCGAATACCATATTTTCTTATGGTTTTTAGATTTGCAGTCGATGAATACCAACTATCACCTGTAATAAATTGAATCTTTGCACCCCAACTGAGTACTTCACTTAACATCTCCATAAAGTAATCATTCTTGGTTTTACTTTGAGATTTGTCATAAATTCGGAAATTAATTGGAATATTTTGACCATTTTGATCTGTCGCATACAAGGTAATGAGATTAATACCCTTGACAGATCGGTGGTGTTTGCCTGACCAAAAATAGCTAACTAAGTCCATATGCTGACTATACGGTTTATCTAAAACAGTATCATCAATACTGACTATAAGTTTATTATTATCAATATGTTGAATTGCTTCTTGATATAGGTCGTGAGGTGTGTAGTCTTCACGCTCTAGAAAGCGATTTACACTATCATGCGAGATGTTATAAGTCTCGGCAAGTTGTGTGCAGCTAATAGAGTTCGGTTCTGTCATGAGAAAGCCCATATAAATGGGTAGAGTACAAGTTGCTGTAGAAGCATGTTTAATTCGTCTGATCACAGATACTTTATAAAGTATTTTAATACTTTTTTGAATCCGTCAATGCGTAAGTCCTAAACTATTGATGTTACTATACTTAGCCGTCTAGTTTCCCTCTGGCTTGATATGCTATTTTTATGATCACAGTCAACCATTCCTTTACTTACTGTATGCTAACTGCACGGCGGGTTTGTTATTATTTATTATCAGATTGCGCTAGGCAGTTAAATGCAGGGCTGCCAGGAAATTTTGCCAGAGAGTTGCCAACAGTTCAGATCTGGCTGCCAATTACGTAAGGAGATTAAGGTAAATTGAACCGCGTATTTTAACTGTATTTTCAGAGTGATTTTAGATCACTACGTAGCCAGGGCTTTTACAGATCGAAATGATAAAGTCATAAATTGCTTTTCAAAAAAAAAGAAACTAATATGTTTCTTACAGGACCTAAAAGCAATAAATGTATCTACAATGAATAAGTCTTTACTTCAGCAAATCAAAAAAAGACGAACCCAATTGGGCTTAAAGCAAGTTGATATGCAATCCCGTACAGGCATTTCAAGACAGCAGTACCAAAAACTGGAAAGTCAGGGCAACCCTCGATTAGAGACCTTAGAAATTATAGCGGCAGGATTAAATGCTCAACTGATGCTCATCCCTGATGATAAGGTTCATTTGATCAGACAATTATTGAATGATGAAATTAAAGTCACTATTGAAGATCAGGATGACTTAATGACTAACCCATGGAAAGGTCTTCTCGGAGGAGAGGAACCATGAATACTGTTGCCGTCCTGAAATTAACATTACATCACGGTATCGTTGGATACTTGGCAGGATTTCAGAGCGGAAAAAATATTCTGGTTTTTACAGATTCTTTCCGCTCTGATCAGCAACGCCCGACCTTGAGCCTGCTGACTTCCCCCTTGTATCCTCAAGCGGATAAAATTTTAGAAAAGACCTATGTTACACATCAGCGCTTACACCCCTTGCTATCAAACTTGCTACCAGAAGGTGCATTACGTGAACTGATTGCACAAAGCCTCAAAGTACATATAGACAATGAATTTCAGTTATTGGCAGCTTTAGGTCATGATTTACCTGGAGCACTCATTGCGACTCCATTAGATCCAGAAGAAATTCCAGATGAAATAAAATTCAAACTGCAGATCTCAAATCCAGATCAAATTTTAAAGCAAGAGATTCGAACAGATAATAAGTTTTCCTTGGCCGGCGTCCAAATGAAGTTTTCCATGAAAGCCAAAGATGGGCGTTTTACACTAGCACAGGCAACGGAAACGACTCTACTCGGGGACTGGATTATCAAAACTCCTTCTTCCAGACATGCTTTTGTTCCGCTAAATGAATATTCTATGATGACCCTTGCCAAAACGGTCGGAATAGATGTCCCTAAGATTCGCTTGGTGGATATGGCCCTTTTACAAGACCTTCCACCATTAAATTTACCCCAAGAGCAATATGCTTTCGCAATCAAAAGATTTGATAGACAGAGTACTGCTGATACTACAGAGCTTATTCACATCGAAGATTTTGCTCAGATCTTCGGCGCATATCCACATCAGAAATACAGCACCACAAATTATGAGCAGATCGGTAAGATCATTTATCAATTTTCAGATAACAAAATTATTGATATTCAGCAATTTGCCAGCCGTTTACTCATAAATATTTTACTCGCCAATGGAGATGCACACTTAAAGAACTGGAGTATGATTTATTACGATAAAAGTGCACCAAGATTATCCCCTGCATACGATATATTGATGACAAGTGTATATATTGAAAATGAGCGTCATTTCGCCTTAAATCTTGCCAAAAATAAAGATTGGTATTTAGCTGAGATGAAACACTTTGAACAATGGGCTGAAAAAGTCGGTGTTCCATGGCGTGTTATTGAAAAACAACTTCACGCGATCATGGACAAAGCACGGTCGGTATGGCCAGTGCTATTACTAGACTTACCTATGATTTCTGTTCATAAAGAAAAATTAAGAGAACATTGGAAAAAATTGCATCCAGACTTTCAGATACTTACAGATGATTAGGGTAATCTGAAACCAAACTAAAATTTCTCAAACAAGTTCATCACGTCATTTTCCGTCAGTTTCGCTTCGCCTTCATGATCTGTACTTAGAATAGAGTGTGCCAGTTCTGCTTTATTTTGCTGTAAAGCAAGAATTTTTTCTTCTATGCTTTTATTAGTAATCAGCTTATAGACAAATACCGGCTTGTCCTGTCCAATCCGCCATGCACGATCTGAAGCTTGATCTTCAGCAGCAGGGTTCCACCATGGATCATAGTGAATGACCGTATCTGCGGCAGTTAGATTCAAACCGACCCCTCCTGCTTTCAGACTGATTAAAAATACCGGCACTTGTCCAGACTGAAACGCTGTAATGACTTCATCTCGCTTTTTGGTCTTTCCAGTCAGCTTCACATAGCCAATTTCTGCGTGATGGAACTGTTGTTCAATCAGTTCCAACATTGAGGTAAACTGAGAGAAGATAAGAATTTTTCGCCCCTCTTCCACCATTGGAACGACCATATCCATCAACTGTTCAAGTTTGGCAGAATGCGCCTGCCCAATTTTCACTGAATCCAGCTTTAGTAAGCTAGGATGGCAGCACACCTGACGTAGCTTCAGTAAGGCATCTAAAATTTGAATTTGACTACGTTTAAAGCCTTTTTCTGCCACAATTTTCTGAATGCTTGCCTGCATCGTGGCACGAACAGCCTCATATAACTTGGATTGCTGGTCATTCATATCAATATTGACTTCAATCGTGGTTTTTTCTGGCAACTCTTTGGCTACGTCAGTTTTCAAGCGACGTAAAATGAAGGGCTTAATCCGGTTGACCAACTTTTGTCTTAACTGCTCATCACCGCGCTTTTCAATCGGATGACGGTACTTTTTATTAAAAATTTCTTGTGAATATAAAAATCCTGGCATCAGGAAATAAAATAGTGCCCACAGCTCACCCAAATGATTTTCCATAGGTGTACCGGTTAGACATAGACGATGTCGCGCTGTTAATTGCCGTACTACCTGTGCAGCTTTGGCGCGCGGATTTTTGATATTCTGCGCCTCATCCAAAATGAGTTGATGATATTCATATTGCTTTAGTTGCTCTTCATCTCTCGCCAGAAGCGGATAGGTGGTTAACACAATATCATAGTGCGGAATCTGCTCAAAATACTGATGGCGATCGGGCCCCTGTAGCAGCAATACCTTGAGCTCTGGGGTAAATTTCTCCGCTTCTTTGAACCAGTTATGCATCAGCGATGTGGGTGCAACAATTAAGGCGGGACTATCCTGCAAATATCCAGCCTGCTTTTCCATGAGTAAATGGGCTAAAGTTTGTGCTGTTTTCCCCAAGCCCATATCATCTGCCAGAATCCCGCCATGCTGGGTTTCCCTTAAAAACTGTAACCAGCCTAAGCCCTGCTGCTGGTATAGACGCAACTCCCCCTGAAAACCTTGTGGTGTCGGCAGTTGTTGCTGATAGCCTTGTTTGAATTTATGTACAAATTTCTGCAGGCGATCACTGACCTGCCATGTCATCCCAAGATTATGCTGCAATTCTAATAATTGACTCGCATCATAGCGATCAATACTGCGCTCTTCTTGCTGTAAAATGCTCTGCAGATGCAATAATACCGGCTTAATATCCCTAGCGGATAGCGCCAAATCAGGTTGATCAACTGCAGTTTTCACGGTGAAAATTTGACTGTCATGCAGATGAATAAAAGTCCGCGGATCAAGTAAATCAGGATTTACTCGCACCAAAGCTACGAGCGCATCAAGTAAATTATAAGAATTGCCTGCACTGTCTTGAACCGTCGCCCCGATATTGAACCAGTCCTGCTGGCCTTCAGATTCAGTGATAGAAATATTTAAATTTTCAACATATTGCAGGTTAAAGGGGCTGTTTTCCAGATGCTCTATCTGCCAGCCCATCAACTCAATTTGATTGATGGGCATCAGCTGTTTGATCCAGTCTCCATAGAAAGCAAAAACCATAGAATCGAGACGTTGTTTATCCAGTTTTAATTGCTGGTCATAACTAAGATCTTTCACCCACTTCAGTGATTCGACCAATAGCTGTAAACGCTGGATTGACTGTTGTTCCTGAACTAAGTCCCGAAGCTGTCGCACCATTTTGTCATGCTGCTCACCAATGAAACTGTCACCTGATGTACCTGCTTTAATTCGCCCGCCTGCATAGGAGAATTCAATTTCAGCACAAACAGACTCTTCCCATTTCCAATCAAATTTATCTAAAACACCGAAGCGTAAAATTGGCTGGGGGCTACCCTCAAGGACATCAATATGCTGAATAGACTCGGGCTGAGGCAGATTTTTCACGTCTGAATATTGATGAGTCAGTTTCTCAAACTCTGGCAAGAGCATAGATGGAAGATCAGGCATCTGTAAAAAATGGTACAGAAGATTTGCCGTATATTCACCATATAACTGGCCCACCGTGTTCTGTTGAATATCCACATAACACGGTGGCTGGCTAGCGAGAATTTGGATATGTGGATTTGATTTTAAATCGAGTCGAATATCACCATTGACCAATTCAATATTTAAATGCTCTGTCTGTTTGTTTACACCTTGTTGCCAGATCAGTTCGATGTGATAGTCTTGTTCTGACCATTGAAGTGCAGTATGGCTCTTTTTTTGCCAGTACACATCGCCACTTTGAATAAAAGATTTGAAATGCTCCAATAAAATTCCGGAGATATCAAGATTGCTTTGATAAAAACGTTCGTCACTGTTTATTTTGGCATAATAATAAATCTGGTTAAATAATTGTCGTTTTTGTTCAGGTAAAGTCAGATGCTTTCTGGTGATATTTTCATATTGGGTATAATAACTTTCCCCCGCAATTGAGCCGTTTTTATTGCGTCTGGCCTTCTGAACATCAACTGTCAATTTCTTTAAGCTGACAGACTGATCTAACAGGTAAATTAAATAATTGTTTGTTTTGACAGATTGCTCTGGTTCAGTCTGTTGTAAATACCGTTTAAAATCATTCAACCAGCGCTGTGCCTGATCATCCCCCCGTAGGCGTTTTGCGATTCCCTGCGGGGATTGAGAGTCAGCATAACGCTGCTGAAATTCCTGGCGATATTCCTGAAAGAATAACCGCGCTAAAGCAGCAGCATGTTTACAGTTATATCCAACCGGACAAGTGCAGTCGTCATCGATTAAACGGTCTTTTTGGGGATTATAGGTAATTGCAGTATCGTAATAATCTGTCCCTTCAATTTGGGCATACATCGTAACCCCGTCTTTTTCCTCAAAGAACTCAATCGTTTCCCTATCAATGCGTTTAGCATAGCTAAGACTGCGCTGAAGAGTTGCTGTACTAAAGCGAGATAGAAAATTGATCAATGAGGACATAATTACCAGACACTAAAAATGTTTATACAATTATAACGGACAAAGGTGTCATTTCAGAATAGTAGGGCTTTGTTGCACAAAGATTTATAATTTGAAGCATCCCCCCAACTCACTCAAATTTAAATTATAACTCGCTATCTGGTAGTGAACTTTGGTGTTTTTTCTATTGGCTGGCGTAAATACTTTTAAGCTGCCTGAGGTATCAGCAAAGGCAGAGCCCTGCCCATCGATCCCATTGCTTCAGACTACTGGGGCCAGATATTCCAGATTGAACTGATAGCAAATCCCGGTTCCTCGTGACACCATGCAAAATTAATAGAGCTTAAAGCAAGTTGTTAGACTCTATTAGATTGTAAATATCTAATTAGACTTCTTTAATTTAATAGTATCTTCAGTCGGCTCTGTTGTATAAATATGTAAGCATCTGATTTAAATAAATTTAATTTTGGATCAAAAAATAATCAAAACTTTTAAAATCATATAGTTATGAAATCTTTATGCAACAAAGCCTATTTGATATAAAACTGTTACACAAAATTGACAACATGTACAGAATTCTGTACATTTTAGATTGTAAAGTTCAATCACTATCATCTAGTCAGTAGCGTTTTAACACAGCTTACTTTATGAGGGAGAAATATATGCATGTATTTACATATACAGACGCACGTAACAACTTAAAATCTGTTTTAGATAAAGTTATTGATGATGCAGATGTCGCTTTCATTACAAGAAAAGAAGGCGGTCATGCTGTAGTAATGGGACAAGATCATTACGACAGTTTAATGGAAACGTTGTATCTCCTTTCATCTCCAAATAATACCACTCGTTTAAACGAATCAATTGCTCAATTACGCGCAGGTAAAACCAAACAAAGAGAGTTGATTATAGATGACGAGTCGTAATGTCGAATGGACTGAAAATGCCTGGGATGAATATATCTATTGGCAAACACAGGATAAAAAGATACTCAAACGTATCAATACCTTAATCAGAGAATGTCAAAGAACACCCTTTGAAGGAACTGGAAAACCAGAACCTTTAAAAGCAAATCTTTCAGGATTCTGGAGCCGTAGAATTGATGAGAAGCATAGATTAGTTTATGAAGTGACGGATGAACGAATTTCCATTATTCAATGTCGGTTCCATTACTAATAATATTCCCTATTCTTAGTATGGGAGAGTATTTTATGAGACTGTAAATTAAATTGTGTAATTGCCTGAATTTGCTATGTTCATATTCACAACGGAGTCAGGCAACATGATGAACGAACAAAAACTAAAAGACCTTGCAGCAGAATTTGCTAAAGGAATCAAAACAGAAGAAGATCTCAATCAATTCACCCGATTGTTGACCAAAATCACTGTTGAAACGGCTCTCAATGCCGAACTTACCGAACATCTCGGACATGAAAAAAATGCCCGTAAATCTGGTTCAAATTCTCGCAATGGTTATTCTAGTAAGACTTTACTTAGCGATGATGGGGAGATTGAGATCACCACACCACGTGATCGTGATGGCACTTTCGAGCCTCAGTTGATTAAGAAAAATCAGACCCGTATCACGCAAATGGATAGCCAGATTCTATCCCTTTATGCCAAAGGCATGACAACCCGTGAAATCGTTGCTACCTTTAAGGAAATGTACGATGCTGATGTATCTCCAACGCTCATTTCCAAGGCGAACAGCACTGCTGTGAGGATGCCGTCAAGGAGCAGGTTGCTGAATGGCAAAACCGTCCGTTGGATGCGATCTATCCCATCGTTTATATGGACTGTATTGTAGTTAAAGTCCGTCATAATGGCAGTGTCATCAACAAGGCTGTATTCCTTGCCTTAGGCATTAATCTTGAGGGACAGAAAGAATTGCTCGGTATGTGGATGGCTGAGAATGAAGGTGCCAAGTTCTGGCTGAATGTCCTGACTGAGCTTAAAAACCAAGGGTTGCAGGATATTCTGATCGCCTGTGTGGATGGACTAAAAGGCTTTCCTGATGCTATTAACAGCGTATACCCGCAAACCCATATCCAGCTGTGCATTATCCACATGCTGCGCAACAGCTTGAAATACGTGTCATGGAAAGATTACAAGGCGGTCACTCAGGATTTAAAAGCCGTTTATCAATCACCTACTGAAGAGGCAGCCTTGATGGCCCTGGATCAATTTGCCCAAACATGGGATGACAAGTATCCACAGATCAGCAAAAGCTGGCGTATGCACTGGGAGAATCTGAATACCTTCTGTGCTTATCCAGCCGAGATACGCAAAGCCATCTACACCACCAACGCAATCGAGTCATTAAACAGCGTAATACGCCAAGCGATCAAAAAACGTAAAGTCTTTCCAACGGATGATTCTGTACGTAAAGTGATTTACTTAGCAATTGATGCAGCGTCTAAAAAGTGGAATATGCCTATTCGCGACTGGCGTTTAGCCATGAGCCGCTTTATTATTGAATTCGGTGACCGCTTAAGCAATCACCTTTAAATTTATGAAAAGCAATTACACAAAATTATTTACAGGCTCATTAAGTTACTTTTCTAGTGAAAAAAACTCCCCCAAAAATACCAGATAGTATTGCACTTGGAAAACTCCACCAGAAGGTCGCAAATACAAAAATAAATATACCACAACCAGTTATAATAGAACCAAAAACGATATCTTTATTAAATGGGATATGTATTAAACTTTGATAATACCAAGATGATAAAAAACTAAATAATACAGCTAATGAAAAGTAGAAAACCTTTTCAAAGTTTGTACTATTAATCATATCGACCCATAATTCCATATTATGCTCCTGCTACACGGCAGCCTTTTGCAGCTGAAGGTACAATACTGGTCCAAATCCATGCTGAAATTCCCCCTGAACCGTACCGGGTTTGTCGGAGACCAAGCTTTCTGAGAGAATGTCCCGATGAAAAAAGTAAAATATACCCCTGAAATCAGAGAAAGAGCGGTTCAATTATTGATTGAATCCGAAAAAGATTATCCATCGAATTGGGCTGCGATCACCGCTATTGCTCCCAAGATAGGTTGTACTCCTGAAACACTACGTGTTTGGTATCAAAAATATTTAGATAAACAAAATCCAGTTAAAGTACAGCAGCTTTCAGACCAAGAACGTATCAAACAACTGGAACGCGAAAATAAAGAACTGCA
Organism: Acinetobacter sp. YH12152; assembly: GCF_013418285.1. NCBI lineage: Bacteria > Pseudomonadati > Pseudomonadota > Gammaproteobacteria > Moraxellales > Moraxellaceae > Acinetobacter > Acinetobacter sp. YH12152. Next base: position 1,178 of record NZ_VPCH01000073.1, on the reverse strand, counting down.
ACGCGCCAATGAAATTCTACGTAAAGCAGCCGCTTTTTTCGCCCAGGCGGAGCTCGACCGCCCACACAAATAATGGTGGATTTTATCCATAATAATAAAGAGCTGTACGGAGTCGAGGCGATTTGTAGAATTTTACCGATCGCACCTTCAACCTATTACCGGACTCTAGATCTCTGTGAAAATCCAGAACATCGAGCAAAGCGAGATTTACATGACTTGCATCATGCTGAGGAGATTAAACGAATTTGGAAGGAAAGTTCAGGTCGGTATGGTGTACGTAAAGTCTGGCAAAAACTGAAACGTGAAGGCTATATTATTGCGCGCTGTACTGTTGCTCGATTAATGCAAAAGCTAGGTATACAAGGTGTTTGGCGTGGTAAGAACAAACAAACCACCCGTAGCCGAGATGACCAAAAACGAGCAGATGATTTAGTGAAACGTAATTTTACTGCTGATCATCCTGACCAACTGTGGGTGAGTGACTTTAGTGTGCCGCAGCAAGCGGCGTAAGAGATGAGGGTATGGCCCCTCGCTATCGGCTTGCAGGAGCAGGTAGCAAACCACCATAAGCGGCTTGGATCAAAAGTCCCGGTCGTGAGCGTTATGGAAAAGGCATCGTAGAGATGTCAGGTAAGAATTAGGAAGGCGAACAACAGTGAACTGCCGTTCAAGTGTCGAAAGTACTCAAATGACATCAAAACCGGGGATGGAAGTTACCCCGCGATTAGTTTGGCCGTTACCTGCTTACGGGCCATTCGGTGTCCGGCGTAGAGGCAGCGCGATCCTAATTCAGGCTCTTACGTTGAACTGCGGGAACCTTCGGTGGCGATGTCAAGCGAAAGGCACAAGCTCAAAAGGCAAGGCTGATAATAGCAATGCGTCACCAAGGGGCGGAGCAACTCGTAGTAGTGTTGAAGTTACTGTAATGGTAATGGAGCGAAGGGGTTGCATTATCCAGGTCTACGGATTTGTCAACTGTGCAAGCAGGAGGAGCAAAACTTTATGACCAAACCATTTAATATTCCTAAAGCGTTAATCTGGGAGGCATTTAAAAAAAGTCAAAGAGAATGGTGGCGCTCCAGGCGTTGATCATGAATCTATTGAGCAATTCGAAAAGCATTTAAAGAACAACCTATACAAACTATGGAATCGACTTTGTTCTGGCAGTTATTTTCCAC
>NZ_VPCH01000072.1:0-11273 GCF_013418285.1 Acinetobacter sp. YH12152 | reverse complement strand
ATATATATCGTTGGCAGAAGAAATTATTTAGACCAATTATCAAAAACTTCATTGATGACTTTATTCTCGATAAAAATCATCTGCTACCACAGAGAATCTATAAATGATAGTGCGTAAGTCCTATAAACATCTAAAGTTTAGATTTCACGTACTGCGCCTTTCGCCGCACTCGTGGTATGCATTGCATACGCTTTCAATGCTTTCGAAATTTTGCGTGGACGCTCTTCAACTGGATGCCAACCTTTGGCTTCTTGCGCTGCACGGCGAGCCGCCATCGTAGCGTCATCAACAGCTAAGTTGATGGTACGGTTTGGAATATCGATTTCGATTAAATCACCATCTTCCACCAAACCAATTGCACCGCCTTCTGCTGCTTCTGGAGATACGTGACCAATTGAAAGGCCTGATGAACCGCCAGAGAAACGACCGTCAGTCAATAACGCACATTCTTTGCCTAGACCTTTCGATTTTAAGTAGCTGGTTGGGTACAACATTTCTTGCATACCCGGACCACCACGTGGGCCTTCATAGCGAATCACAACCACATCACCGGCTTTGATTTCATTACCCAAGATCGCCTCTACTGCTGAATCTTGGCTTTCAAACACACGTGCAGTACCGTTGAATTTCAAGATTGAATCATCTACACCCGCAGTTTTTACGATACAACCATCGAGCGCAATGTTGCCGTAAAGCACAGCTAAGCCACCGTCTTTCGAGAACGCATGTTCAGCATTACGGATCACGCCATTTTCACGGTCACCATCTAGTCGTTGGTAATATCGATCTTGTGAGAATGCAGTTTGCGTTGGTACACCGCCCGGCGCTGAACGGAAGAATTGGTAAACGTCTTCATTTTCAGTACGGATAATGTCCCATTTATCTAAAGCATCTTTTAAGCTTGCTTCGTGAACAGTACCTACAGATGTGTCCAATAAGCCTGCACGGTCTAATTCACCGAGAATGGACATGATACCGCCAGCACGGTGTACATCTTCCATATGTACGTCGTTTTTCGCAGGTGCAACTTTACATAGAACAGGCACTTTGCGAGATAAACGGTCAATGTCATCCATCGTGAAATCAACACCCGCTTCATTGGCAGCCGCCAACAAGTGTAGAACGGTATTGGTTGAACCACCCATCGCGATGTCTAAAGTCATGGCATTTTCATACGAGGCTTTGGTCACCATTTCACGTGGCAATACGCTGTAATCATCTTGTTCATAATGACGTTTAGCCAATTCAACAATTAAAGAGCCTGCGCGTTCGAATAATTTTTTACGGTTTGCATGTGTTGCCAGTGTAGAACCGTTACCCGGTAAAGACAGGCCCAATGCTTCTGTTAAGCAGTTCATTGAGTTTGCGGTGAACATACCTGAGCATGAACCACAAGTTGGGCATGCAGAGCGTTCGTATTCTGCTACTTCTTCATCGGTATAGTTGTCATCTGCAGCCACAATCATGGCATCAATTAAGTCGATGGCTTTGTCGTTACCACGGATTTTAACTTTACCCGCTTCCATTGGACCACCAGAGACAAATACCACTGGAATGTTCAAACGCATTGCCGCCATCAACATCCCTGGAGTAATTTTGTCACAGTTGGAAATACATACCATGGCATCGGCACAGTGTGCGCTCACCATGTATTCAACAGAGTCTGCAATCAAGTCACGTGAAGGCAATGAATACAGCATACCGTCATGACCCATCGCAATACCGTCATCAACCGCAATGGTATTGAACTCTTTGGCTACACCGCCTGCTTGCTCAATTTGACGCGCCACGAGTTGACCAAGGTCTTTAAGATGAACGTGACCCGGTACAAATTGAGTAAATGAGTTCACGACGGCAATAATTGGTTTACCAAAGTCTTCATCTTTCATACCAGTTGCGCGCCATAAGCCGCGCGCACCCGCCATATTTCTTCCGTGTGTCGATGTTTTTGAACGATAGTCAGGCATTTTATATTTCCAACAAAGTTTGAGCTTGAAATGAATCCTACAGATTCACTCTGGCTAAATCATACTGACAATGATGTAAAATCAGTCGAATTTTAAACCTATCATACACCAAGCCATTGTTTTTAAAGATGGCTTTTTAAGCTGAGATTTGGGCAGATGGGTCTATCAATAAAAACGAGTGATTTGACGACAAAAATCTTTTAACTGAAATCTACTATACCGCCATCAATGGCTGCACAATACAAAACTTTCATGAATAATTTTTAAATTTTATATAAATATAATTTATTTAAAAATTGCAAATTTGCGATTTTGGGTTATGAAATCATTGAGCTTGGACAGCTTCAAAGTTGCAAAAATCAATTTCTAATGTTCTAAATTACGCATTAATCATTTGCTATAATCCACATATTCAACACAGATTCGGTTCATTCATTTTGAAAATCATCTTTGCCGGTACGCCAGAATTTGCCGCAACAGCACTAGCTGCATTGCTCAACACACAACATGAAATTGTTGCGGTATACACTCAACCTGACCGCAAAGCTGGACGTGGACAAAAACTCACAGCTTCTGCCGTAAAGCAATTGGCTTTAGAGCACCATCTTCCTGTTTACCAACCCCTTCATTTCAAATCATCGACTGAAGAAGGTTTAGCCGCACAAGCGGAATTAAAGGCCTTAAATGCCGATGTTATGGTGGTTGCAGCCTATGGTTTGATCTTGCCGCAAGTCGTGCTAGATACCCCGAAATATGGTTGCCTGAATATTCATGGTTCATTGCTGCCACGTTGGCGTGGTGCAGCACCGATTCAACGTGCCATCGCAACAGGTGATATTGAAACAGGTGTCACCATTATGAAAATGGCAGCCGGACTCGATACAGGCGACATGATGTATAAAACCATCTGCCCGATTGAAGCAACGGATACCTCTGCAACTTTGCATGACAAACTTGCAGAGCAAGGTGCAACTGCAATTGCTGCCGTTTTAGACACTGAACAAACATTGCAGCAATATTTAGACAGCCGTGAAGTTCAAGACGAAGCATTAACAGTTTATGCACATAAGCTATCAAAAGCTGAAGCAAAAATTGATTGGTCCATCGATGCCGTACAAATCGATCGCAACATCCGTGCCTTTAATCCGTGGCCGGTAGCATTTATTCAGTTAGATGAACAAAACAATTTACGCGTTTGGCATTCTGAACTTTCTGCTGCGTCTGCACCGAATGCTCAAGCAGGTGAAATCATTGCCATCGATAAAAAAGGCATACACGTTGCCTGTGCCAATGGCAGCGTGATTATTTTGACTTCTTTGCAATGGCCGGGTGCTAAACCACTCAACCCTGTACAAATTTTACAAACCCAAAAATTGACTATTGGACAAATTTTATAATGAAGCAATCTTCCAACGCCTCGACCCGAGACCTTAATTTACGTGCTCAGGTAGTGAAGACGTTATTGGCTGTCCAAAATGGTCAATCGCTGCAATCTGTCCTCGCGCAGCAAATGAATATTGTATCGGACAAAGACCGTGCTTTATTCCATGAATTGGTGCTCGGTTGTTTACGTCAATGGTATGCATTGAAACAACTGACTTTACCGCTACTGTCTAAACCGGTAGATAACCAAGTGGTTGAAACCTGTTTATACCTTGGTTTGTACCAATTATTGTGTACCCGTGTCGCGGCTCATGCTGCAATTTCCGAAACGGTAGACGCTGCAAAACAATTGGGTATGGGCAGTCTAAGTGGCTTAATCAACGCGATTTTGCGCCGCGCAACACGTGAAACAGAACAGTTCTACGATGTACTTGAACAAGCGACCAATTTACCAAGTTGGTTAACCAAACGTCTGAAAAAAGACTGGGGTGAACAATTTGATGAACTCAGTTATGAGCTTAAACAAATTGCGCCACTGACTTTGCGTGTCAATACACGTCAGGTCAGCCGTGACGAATACCTCGATATTTTGGAAGATGAAGGTATCGATGCGCATCGCTGTGAACTGTCTGATGTCGGCATTGTGATGGACGAAAGCCTACACATTCCAAGCCTGCCGGGCTTTGAAGCAGGTGGTTTTTCGGTACAAGATGAACATGCTCAGCTTTGCGCAACACTATTGCCAAATCTTGACGGTAAATTTGTGATTGATGCTTGTGCTGCGCCGGGTGGTAAAACAGCACACATTTTAGAGACCTTCCAACCAAAGAAACTCATCGCACTCGACCAAGATGAGAAACGTCTGAAACGTGTGGTTGAAAACCTTGATCGTTTGGATCTCGATGGTAAACATGTCGAAATCCAAACTGCCGATGCCGTCACCTATACTGCTCCTGAACTTGCTGATTGCATCGTGCTCGATGCGCCATGTACCGCTGTGGGTGTAATGCGTCGTCATCCTGACATTCGTTTACTACGTCAATCGGGCGACATTGCGAAAACGGTAGTGTTACAAAAGCAAATTTTGGAAAACATGTGGAAGCAGCTTAAAGTCGGCGGCACCTTGCTTTACATCACTTGCTCGATTTTAAAAGCTGAAAATGAACAGCAAATAGTTGAGTTTTTTGCTAATCATGCAGATGCTCAAGAAGTCAAAATTGAGGCAGACTGGGGTATGGAACAGATCCATGGCCGTCAACTTTTCCCAAAAGTCGGTTATGGTGATGGTTTCTATTATTGCCGTATAGTAAAAACGGCCTAAATCAATAAACACCTTTTTAGATGTAAACAATCATAAAAAATGCCCGATGATTTCATCGGGCATTTTTTTCGTCATTCTAAATTTAATCTTCAGCTTCGTCAGGATTTTTCACCAAATGAATCGTCGCTAAAAGTAAACCACCCCATAGCAAAACAATTGATAAAATCATCATGATCATTGCAGATGTATTCATATTAATTCTCCTCTGGACCTTTGTCTTTACACAAGCTTAATAGAACAGAACCCAATACAAAGAAGGCCAATACCGAACCACCCACCAACCAAAGTGTCGTTGCAGGATAACCGCCATAACCTTCAGTTGCGACAGCCTTAATCGTCAATACAAGTGCAACCAATAATGAAATTGGGGTGATCACGGTCAATAAGAAATTCCAACCTTGACCCAACTTGATACTTGAGTATTGATTTGCATGCTCTTGTAATTGTTTCATCAATGGACGATGGAACCACGACACCAAAATAATAGAGAGTAAACCACCACCCACGATCCCAATGTTATTGGCAAAGTAGTCAATGATATCAACAAAAGTAATGGCACTTTGTGTAGAGAATAAAAGTGTAGATACGATTGCTGAACCGCCCGCAACAATCGTTACAGCTTTATTTTTTGACCAACCCAATTTGTCTTGAAACGCTGCAATTGGCACTTGCAAGATACTCACCATAGAGGTAATCCCTGCAACCACCAACGAAGCAAAGAACAAGAAGCCAAACAAATCACCGCCTGCCCCCATACTCGAAATGATTTTCGGGAAGGCAATAAAGGCTAAACCAATACCACCAGATACTACTTCTTTTACAGGTACACCTGAACTTTGTGCCATGAAACCAAGTGCTGCAAAGACGCCAATACCCGCTAAGATTTCAAATGATGAGTTGGCTAATGCAACGACTACACCTGAACCGGTTAAGTTGGTTTTTGCTTTTAAGTAAGACGCATAGGTCAACATGATCCCGAAACCAATCGATAACGAGAAGAAGATATGACCAAAGGCTGCTAACCATACTTTATAGTCGGTCATCGCTTCCCAGTTTGGCGTAAAGAATGCATTTAAGCCTTCTGCCGCACCCGGTAGACGCAATGCTTGAATGACTAAAATGCTAAATAACACGATCAATAACGGCATAAAAATTTTATTGGCAAGTTCTACACCACGACGTACACCGCCATAGAGAATGAACATCACCACAGCCCAAACAATGACTAAACCAACAAATAAAGTCGGAACAAAACCAAATGTTAAGCCATCACCATTTTGTAGATAGGTTTTAAAGAAAAAGCTTTCCGTATCTGAGCCCCATTGTTGTCCAATGGCGTAATACATGTAACTACCGGCCCATGACAATACGCTGGCATAGTAGATCCCGATGATGAGTGTCACCATCACTTGCCACCAGCCTAATGCCTCACTGTTCATAAGTTTTTTATATGCAGTTGGCGGTGCTTTTCGGAATTTATGCCCCACTGCATAATCTAAGAACAATAAAGGCAAACCCGCTGCAAAAATTGCAATTAAATAGGGAATTAAAAATGCACCGCCACCATTTTCATACGCCACGTAAGGGAAACGCCAAATGTTTCCCAAACCTACAGCGGAACCAATAGCGGCAATGATAAATCCTGATCGTGCCGACCAGATTTCACGATTATCTGACATAGAACACCTAAACCTCAGGCATCTTTAACTGCTGCTTGTTATGGTTATATCGCGAGCAAAAAAAGAACCATAAAAATAAAATTCTGGGTGTTTGATCTGGTGAGATACCTTGTGAGCGTCTATACCAAATTGCAAACAGAAAAATCACATGCGCATTTTGGTTAAAAACACCACAAATAACTTTCCCTTTGTATGAATTAACAATACTCACTTTTTTTAAGTTTTTCTGTAATTTCTACGGCAAATATTCCATTTTTATAATGTGTTTAGGCTTAAATGTTCATTTAATCAGCTTATTTTTCATACAATTTAAGTTATTAATAATATAACTTTTAGGAATATTTTATTTCCAATTAAATTTTTAAAGTTATTTCACTCGATAATGTCCGGTAATTTGATAGGCATGCAAAAGATCTTCTTCCTGTGTGCCCTCTCCTATATTATGGATGATCAGCGGAACCCCGCTACCTTTCATTTTACGATCTGAAACCACGCCGATATGCACTAAACCACGTCCTAAGTCCCAAGTGACAATATCTCCTGCCAAATACTGCTTATCTTTGACAACAAAGCCCTGACGTTGCATCCAAGTTTGAATATTGGGAACACGTCGATGATCAATATTTTTATCGGTTCCTTTTAAGCCCCATTTTTGTGGATACTGCTTAAAATTGGCTTTCATATCTTCATGAATGGCTTGTTGTAAATCAATCCCTTGCTGTCGTAATGCACGAATTACCACGTCGGTACAAACACCCTTGATTAAAGGGACATCTCCCATCGGATAACGCAGTGCAGTATACGCAGGATCATAATATAAGGTTTTCCCAATTTGACTGCGTGCATCGGTCACCATTTGAGTGGCGTTAAAGGCAAAGACAGCCATATTCACGGTCATCAAACTGACCAATAATAAAATTCGTTTCATTTTTTCTTATGCACTTTAGTTTTTGAAATGATTAAAAAATGGGCTTCGAACAGATCCATACTGAACCAAGCCCATGTTTAAATGGCTACAATTTTATCGCCAATACGCGTTCTTCTTGCATATCTCGAATGGCAGACTGAATTCCTTCACGGCCTAAGCCAGAATCTTTTACGCCACCATATGGCATGTTATCGACACGGAAAGATGGAATGTCATTAATAATCACTCCACCGACCTCTAAGTGATTCCACGCATACAACATTTTATTCAAATTTTGCGTATAGATGCCCGCCTGTAAACCAAAACGGCTGCTATTAATTTTGGCGATGCCTTTTTCAAAATTTTTGTATTTCTCTAAAATCGCGACAGGGCCAAAGATTTCATCTTTATACACTTCTAGTGATTCATCGACATTTTCCAATAAAATTGGATCGAGCAAAGCCCCCCGATGTTCACCACGAACCAATGCTTTGGCACCTTTTTTTACTGCTTTATCGACCCATTTATGCACGCGTGTTGCTTCAGCTTCCTTAATCATTGGACCGACCATGGTGCTTTCCAAGTGAGGATCAGCCGCTTTAAGCTGCTTCATTCTCGCCACGAGTTTTTTCTTCACATCGGCATAGATATCAGCATGCACCAAGATGCGTTGTACGCTGATACACACCTGCCCTGCATGGTTATACGCCCCACCGACTAAGCGTTCAATAAATGCCGCTGAAATTTCAGTATCAGGCTCAACCAATACCGCAGCGTTGCCACCGAGCTCCAAAGTCACTTTTTTACGTCCCGCACGCGCTTTCATATCCCAACCAACCACATCGGAACCGGTAAAGCTGAGCAGTTTAAATCGGTCGTCAGTGACCAAGACATCTGCATGTTCACGTGGACAAGGTAAAACCGAAAAGGCACCTTTTGGTAAATCCGTTTCTGCTAAAACTTCCGCAATTTTTAAAGCTGAAATAGGCGTCAAACTTGCAGGTTTCAACACAAATGGACAACCTGCAGCAATGGCGGGTGCAATTTTATGCGCAGTAAGATTGATCGGAAAATTAAACGGGCTAATCAACGATACAGGGCCTATCGGCACATGTTTGACCATGCCTTGATAACCGGATGCCGCTGCGGTAACCGCCAATGGTATCATACGACCATCATCCATCTGTGTGACAGCATCGGCAGCAATTTGAAAGGTATTGATTAAACGTTCAACTTCAGCAGCTGCGGCTTTACGCGGTTTTCCACCTTCCGCAATTAAAATTTCAGTCAATTCTGCACGCATTTCATTAAAGCGTTTTACACAGTGCAGTAAAATTTTTTGTTTTTGAAAAGGTTCCAATGCCGCCATTGCAGCACTAGATTTGACCGCTGAATCAATGGCTTTTTCAATGGTTGCAGCATCTGCGAGCGCAACGCGTGCATATACGTCTTGGGTATATTTTTGATTCACTTCTAACCACTGATCGGTAGTCGCTGCTTTACCTGCAACATAGAGCGGATAATCTTTTATATCTTGTACGGCTTTGGACATGACGATATTTCCATGATCTTGAGACATTATTGATAAATGTGAATAAATCTATGCCTCTATCATGCGCTGACTGAGCACAGAGTTCACTATATTTAAGTAACAAAATGAACCTCAAGCCTCAAACTTGATTACTTATACGCCCTGAACTTCATCCCCTATTTTCAGATCTCTGCTTGCACTGAAAAACGTATGATCGAGTCTCTATATAACGATGAAATTAAATTAGAAGAGCTGTTTAAAAATATTAAATCTCATTATTTATCAATTTTTTAATAAATCATTCAACCTAAATTCAATGATAAAATTTATGAGTACAACATAAAAAAGCCCATCAAATAACGGGCTTTTTTAAATCTAAATTTTAACTATACGAACGCTGTGTTTTGACTGTAGCCTTATTCACATTTTCTAGAGCGGCAACCTCTTCATCCGTTTGCGCTTTGCGAATAAAGAACACTGCAATCGCTGCGATCACCACTGGAATTCCCACGGCCATAAAGTTAATTTGATGTGGCAATTCTTGTGATAATAAATAGCCGATCAGAATAGGGCCAACAATCGCACCTGTACGACCGACTGCAGATGCCCATCCAATACCTGTCGAACGTACAGACAACGGATAGTACTGTGCAACATAGCTATACAGCAAGATTTGTGAACCAATTGCCGATGCACCTGCGACAGCAACCAAAAGATAGATCACAGGCTGTGGTGAATTAAAGCCGAGTAAAGATAGTGCCACAGCACCTGCAAGACATAATGTAATGATCACCGGTTTTAAGTGGAATTTGTCCGCTAAAATACCGCCGCCAATCGTACCAATTACGGCACCAATATTCATCGCCAATAGGAAGGTCAAACTGCTACCTAATGAATAACCTGCGGCCATCATTAGTTTTGGTAACCAACTGCCTAATGCATAAAGCGTTAATAGACACATAAAGAAACACAGCCAAAACAACATCGTACTTACGCCACGACCTTGCTTATACAACGCTTTAACAGACGTTCCACCCGGAACCGCAACTTCAGTCAGTTCCAGTTGAGTATTTGCAGTCACGGTTTGTTCAGGTGCAATGGTTTGAATCATACGACGTGCTTCATCATGACGATTCACCTTCACCAAAAATGTGAGCGATTCAGGTAAAAATTTCCAAGCAAATGGCAACAGTAACAGTGGAATACCCGCAATGAAGAACATGATTTGCCAGCCATAATCCGCAGTAAACCATGAACCAAAGAGAGCCGCCATGATGCCACCCATTGCATAACCACTGAACATAGTGGTCACTAAAGTACTGCGTAGATGCTTAGGTGCATATTCAGACGTCAATGCCACAAGGTTCGGTAATACTCCACCAATGCCAAGTCCAGCAATAAAACGTAAAGCACCAAATTCCGTAGGATTTGAAGCAAAACCACCTAAAAATGTGAATGTACTGAATAAAAATACACAGATCATGATGACTTTTTTACGACCAATCTTATCAGCCAAAGTACCAAACATCATGGCACCAAACATCATCCCTGCAAGTGCTGTACTCGCTAGCATACCTGCTTGAACAGCTGTTAATCCCCAATCTTTCATTAATAAAGGCAGCGCAACACCATTGATCGCTAAGTCGTAACCATCAAATAAAATAAGAATTAGACACCACATCATGATGCTGAAATGCGATTTTGTGAACTTAGCGTTATCGACAACGCTATTCACATTCATTGTGCTTGTAGACATTGAACCTCACCTCCAATTGTGAGTTTTATTTTTCGCTACAATGCCGTTTTTGACTGTAAATTGTCCAAAATTACAAAGGTATAGACCCATACCTTTCAGATATATCCATGTTGTTTGGGAATAAAATGTCATAAAAACTCGAATATTTTTGAAATATTTATACATAAAAAAGTCGATGGACTGCGGGTCTAGTTTTTATAATGATTAATTATCAATGTGTTATTAGAAGCTAAATCACAATCAGACGATAGATTATTTGATATGAAAATTGTCAGAATAAAACTCAAATTTTATAGAAAAAAACCAGACTCTACGATCTAGGTCGTAGATTTCTAAATCATAAGGCATCAGCCATCACTTAAGTCGATAATTAGGCATTTAAACTGTTGTTTTAGCTGACTTACATTCAGGTTTTCCGACATTTTTAAGCTGAGAATTCCTTCAATTGATGATTTTTAAATGCGTTTATTGTCTAATAATCATCCATGTTTAAATAATTCAAGCCACAATCTATCAATATTTTTATCATCTCCCTGTTTTATGCTTCTGCTTATCTTCTTTTCCCCTTTTCTCCACACATAAAAAAACACCCCCTGCACTAGTCAGGGGGTGTTTCGAATAATGAGCTGGCGATGACTTACTCTCACATGGGTAACCCCACACTACCATCAGCGCTAAGAGGTTTCACTTCTGAGTTCGGGAAGGGATCAGGTGGTTCACTCTTGCTAT
>NZ_VPCH01000006.1:0-97036 GCF_013418285.1 Acinetobacter sp. YH12152 | reverse complement strand
TTCATGTACTTATATTAACAATCAAAACTCAAGGAAAATAGTCCTTAGTTAAATCAAACGACACTTCATGTCGTGTCGCTTATATCTCTGACCTGAAGGACAGAGTTTTACGCTCCATTTGATAAAAATTGACAGTTCACAGAAAAAAGCTCAGTCTAATTTACAAAATCATTCGAATACTTCATAACTCTGTGAACACGCGACTCTCTTGGTTTCAACAGTTTCAATCCAGTGCAATCATTATGTATTGCTTGCAAATTTGTATTGTTTTGAGTGGCACCACGCTCGGATTATATTTTCTCGGTTTTCATAGTTTTATTGTGCCCGTCACCTTAGGTGCGATTGCTACCGCGCTCACCGACTTTGATGACCGACTCAGCATCCGACTGCGTAATTTGCTCTATGTCTGCGTACTCTTCTTTAGTGTCAGTAGTATTTTAGATTTTCTCTATCCTTATAAGCTGCTGTTTATCTTGTATCTTTCACTGTCCAGTGCAGGATTTATTTTATTAGGAGCTTTGGGGCAACGCTATGCCACGATTTCTTTTGGCACGATTTTACTATCGATCTACACCATGTTCGGCTTGGGCGAATATGACATCTGGTATTTTCAACCCAGTTGCTTTGTTCTAGGGGCCTTATGGTATGGCTTCACCTCAATTCTTTTTTACCTGATTAAACCCACCCTACCCGTACAGGACAATCTCTCGCGTTGTTTTTTACAAATCGCCGAAGTACTGAATGCAAAAGCACGCTTATTTGACCCAGATAATGTCAACAATGTGGAACATTTACTGTATGAATTATCACTCAAAAACAGTGATGTCATCCCGAGTTTAAACACCACCAAAGCTTCTTTACTCACCCGTTTAAAAGCCTCAAGAGCCAATAAAAACACCATCTACTGGCTGAATTTATATTTCTTGGCACAAGATATTCACGAACAGGCCAATGCGAATTATTTACACTATGAACAAATTCATCAAAATTTTAGCCGTACCGATTTAATTTTCCGTTTTCAAAAAAATATTCGATTACAGGCGCAGGCTTGCCAACAGTTGGCCTACTGTATATTGCATCGGCAGCCCTATCAGCCTGATCCCATTACTGCGCAAGCACTGGCACATTTGCATGCCTCTTTGCAGGAGTGGATGACCAACAATCCGCAAAATATAGAAGTAAAAAACCTACAGCTGATCTTGAGTAATTTGGACAGTGTACAAGAACGCTTTTCGCATGTTCAGGATTTAGATCATTCACAGCAACAGGCCTATCAGCAGCATATTGATAACCTCAATTTACTTGATGACGATATTCATGGGTGGCATGATTTATGGCTCAAACTGAAACAGCATTTGAGTCCCGAATCTGCCTTATTTCGCCATGCCGTTCGCATCGCTTTTGTCTTTGCGATGGGCTATGCCATTTCGCTATTGCCCTTTGCTAAAAATGGCTACTGGATATTATTGACCAGTTTATTTGTCTGTCAGATGCGTTATTTTGCGACCAAAAGTCGTTTAAAAATGCGGACATTGGGAACCATATTAGGGGTCTTACTTGGCATTCCTATTTTGTATTTTGTGCCGAGTGTCGAAGGTCAATTGCTACTGACGATTATTTTTGGCGTGTGCTTTTTCTATCTGAGTGCCAAAAAATATGCCATGGCGACCCTCATGGCAACCTTAATGGTCTTGCTGATTTTTAATTTGAAAGGCGCAGGTTATGCGGTCATTTTACCGCGTATCGTTGATACCCTACTCGGCTGTTTTATTGCATGGTTTGCGGTGAATGTGATCTGGCCAGATTGGGACTTTCGCAATATTTCCAAGACCATTCAAAAAAGCTCTGCTGCGACCCTGCATTATTTTGATGCCGTGGTTGAGCAATATCTCCATGGGAAAACCAATAGCATTGATTATCGGCGTGCCCGTCGTTCAGCCCATAATGCTCAAACTGAACTATCGAGCATGATTTCAAGTTTAAGTACCGAGCCTGAACCCGACCAAACTTTGATTCAACATGCTTTTCGCTATTTGGTCTATAGCCATAGTCAGCTCAGTTATATTTCGGCATTGGGGAGCCACCGTGAACAGGTACAAGACCAACAAGTCCTTGAACTGCTGCAATGGTGTCAAAGCACCTTAGACGAGGTCTTAATTCAGCAAAAACCGCTCAACCCTGAGAAAATTCAGCAAAAACTTTTCGAAATTCAAACATTCAGCACTGAAGAAATGCGGTCTAATCACCTGCAACTGGTGCTCAAGCAGATCAGTTTATTATTAGAAACATTAGCCGAACTGATTCAGCTTCGAACACAGCTGATTCAGGCAGAAATAAAATAGAATCATTTGAGACTCATGATGAAAATGCTTAGTTTAGATTTTAGACGCCTCATATTACCTATGATTGTGGCGACCTCATGTTTAGCTGCGTCTTCTGTTTTTGCAGCACCGACAGCACAAGATTTAAAGCGTATTCTGGAATGTCAGGCCGATTACGACACCTACCATGACACTTTACTCGACTATGAAAAGGTTCTAGGGCAATTGGGTTGGAAACGCCATGATGACCCACATCAACCGTTTATTTATATCTATAAAAATAAGCAGGCTGTAGAGTTTTTTGGCATGCCGACCCAAGAAATTGGCCTGTCTTCCAATGCAGTATTCGCAATCTATCGCCAAGCCGATGTGAAAAAACTTGCCCAAAAGTATGGCATTGAGCAGCATCCAATGTTTGCCAATATGCCGTTTTTCCGTGGTGAAAAAATCCTACGCACGGAAGCTGAAACGGATGATCTGCATGCCATCAATCACAAACTAAGCCTGTCTGAAATGACCGGAAAAAGCCCGATGATTTTACTCGGCTGTAACTATGAATTTGATCAGGGTTCGATTGAAGACGCCTTAGCGGATCTAGAAGATTAATCCGAGCAGATAACTCAGAATTAACTTAAAAAACATTTACTTAGATTCAATATGCGAATCAATTATTTCAACATGAACGCTTCGTTCCTGCTGTGCTTTCAGGTACACTCAAGACTGAAATCACTTTGAATTTAGACTTCGCATGAATATCAAGACCTTACGCTTTGTGGGCCTACTCGAAGGCATCTCCTTTTTATTATTGTTGTTCATTGCTATGCCAATGAAGTACCTGATGGATAATCCAATATTGGTCAAATACGTCGGTATGGGACATGGCGTCTTGTTTATTGCCTTCTTGGTGGTACTATTTGTGGTCTGTGAAAAGCAAAAATGGTCGCTTAGCGTATTTCTAATGGGCCTGATTGCATCGATTTTGCCTTTTGGCCCGTTCATTTTCGATCGCAAATTAAAAAATGCAGAACAACCCGCAGCATCAAATTAAGACGGTATACAGCAAATAAAAAAGCCCAATGTTGTTCTACACAGCATTGGGCTTTTTCTATGATGGCATGAACTCGAATTTAAAATTCACCCGACAATTGACGTTGTCGCATAATATCTCGCACCACCAAACGTGGTAGGCTGAACCACAAGATAATGAGGGTAAATCCTGCCAAACTATAGGCCCAAAGGCCAAAGTTTTCATACAGTACACGTACGATTTCAATCACGGCAAAGAACGTCAGCATCATGATCACAGACACTGCCGCAGCCACTGTGCCCTTCGACATTTCAGACGACATTAAGGCAAAACGATAGAGCACAGAAAAGCTAATCCCTTCACCAAAACTGACCAAACTCATACCAAGAATGAGCAATGTCAGAAAATAACTTTCAGTCATCGTCCCAATCACCACAAGGCTCGTCCCGAGTAACATCAACGGTAGCCCGATCATCGCAGACTGACCTAGAGGCAATTTGTCGATGATTTTAATCAGGACAATATTGCCGATGATCAGCCCGCCCAAAACAGGAAACTGTGCCATGCCGTATTGCATACTACTCAGTCCAAGCTGCTCCACCAATATGACCGGAGATAGCGCAATCCACAGCATCAGTGGCATTGCCACCATCGGTAGACCCAGTGTCAGCGCCAAAAAGCGTTTGTTTTTTAACACCTGTTTAAAGTCATCAATGATATAGCCCACCGGTTGCTTTGGAATGCTGATGTGCTGAGTCGGCATCTTGGCTTTTAAACCAAACCAACTCAGAAAAGATAGAAATGCGATTCCAATAAAGCCCCAATGCCATGACACGTGATCAATCATAAAGGCACCGAGGACGGGACCGATCAGTGGCGCCAGTAGTGAAATATTCGCCATGATCGCCATGACTTTGATGGCATCACGCTCTTCAAAAGTTTCCTGAACAGCAGCATAGCCCACGGCAGAAATGACCGACAAACCAAAACCTTGTAAAAAACGCAACGTTAAAAAGCTTTCGATATTATGCGTGAGCAATATCGCTAGACAGCATAAGCTAAAGAATGCCACACCACCCAACAGGACTTTTTTACGGCCTAATCGGTCTGACAATGGCCCTAATATCGCAGCGACACAAGCACCTCCCAATAAGTAAAATGACATCGACGAGGGTGCCCATGCACTACTCACACCAAACTCTTGGGTAATCGCAAGCATGGCGGGTTGCACTAAGTCGTTTCCGATATAGACAGAAAATTCAAATAAAACCAGTGCCAAGGGAAACATTAAGGTGGCACGACTTAATTTTGTGGTTTGTACGTTTTGCATTGTTATCTACATATCAAATGTGTGCTGTCGAGCTTGAAATGACAAATAGGGAGAGACACTTCAGCCCAATGACGAGCACTGTAATATTAATTTTAAAAATGAATTTGCGGCGTATCCGCCATATGTGCGTCGTATTCACAAGACGCTAGATAGAGATAAAATGAACTTCAACGAACCGATCTGTCGGTTTGAGTCCGACTATTTTAACAGTGTTTGCTGGCGTTGTATTGGTCTTTTTATCTAGCCACTTTTATGGCTTTTCATTGTCTGCTTTTTGGATAAAGCGACCTTGTTTTAGGTCCTCATAGGCTTGCATGACTTCTGCAAAATGATTCATCACAAAATAACCTCGCCCATAGATGGGTTCATTTAAAGGCTGCGCCGATAAATACAACATGTGGCTATCTTCAACTGCCGTCAATTCGACATTTTCACCTTGGCTCGACATAACTGCCATATGCTGTGCATTTAATAGTTCATCCGTTTCATTAAATTTCAGTTTGCCTGAGCGTAAATACACAAGCGTGGTATCCCTTCCTGTGCAGGTAGTGTGATACTTTGATTGGCACTGACAAAGACATCAAATACTTGCATGGGTGTATGTGTCTCTGCGGGGCCGTGGGCCGTTAAATATTGCCCTGCAATGATCCGTATATAACCGGCATCTTGGGCTAAATTGACCTTTGGAATACTGGCTTTGGTTAAGCTCTGATAGCGTGCAGGATTCATTTTATCTTTAGCAGGTAAATTGACCCACAATTGCAATATTTCAAATGCTCCGCCCCGCTGTGCAAAGGCTTGGCTAAAAACTTCTTCGTGTTGTATGCCTGAAGCAGCAGTCATCCACTGTACATCTCCCTCACCAATGACACCACCGCCGCCAGTCGTATCATGATGTTCAAGTTCACCTTTAAACACCAAGGTGACGGTTTCAAAGCCTCGATGTGGGTGTTCCAGCACACCTTTTTTCAGTTGGGTTGGTTTCAGCACCCCAGGCCCTAAATGGTCGAGTAATAAAAATGGCGAAACAGTATTGCCCAATTCATAATGGGAAAAAACTGAAGTCACTGGAGCAAAGTCACCGACAGGTGTGCCTGAATCATTGACGTGAATAAAAGCGAGGGTTTTCATCATACAATTGAAATCTGATCATGATTTGAATTCGGTTCAATATTATTAAAAACTATACGAACTCACGAGAAAATTTTTAGGATTGAATATTCTATGTTTAGGATGAAAATTAAGATACGCGGAAACTCATCCGCAACTGTCCGAGTCAGGACACATTCAATATGTAAAGTTTCTGCGACCTACACAATTGAAGATGGTATTTGACGAGTTTTGCGGATGAAAGATGGTTTTGCTACTTTTGCCGAAACAAAAGTAGATACGAGCTCCAATCATCGAATTTAAAATGAAAGGACCCCGTCATGCTGAATATTTAATAAGAAATTTAGACCTTAACTTTTTATAATTTAAGGACACTTCGCCGATTGGAAAGTCTTGGTATTTTTACCACGTTGGCACTGATATTCCTTTTGTGTATTTACACGCTGCCAGTCACCATCCACCAATCTAAAACTATAAATAGTACGAATTGATTTCACCGAATCATCCATCAAACCTGTTTCAGTCACTTTCACCTGTCCCGCATTTGGCGACTCAACACGGTTAAAGTACTGACGAATTTCCACAGTCGACAACTCTTTACGCAAATCAGGACGTTCTTTTAATACCTGATCGAGTGGTGTAGCAGAAGAACCGACTTTAGACACAATTTTCTGCGTTGTCGCACAACCCGCCAACATCCCCACACACAATGCAGACACAGCAATTAAACGATACATAGAACCAACTCAAATTTATTATTCAGACCTATCATGCCGAACATTTGTCCAAAACACTATTTAAGCAATGTAAAAGAAGTACCCCATTCCAAAAATCAATGTGTGGTCTCTCATCCATACGCGGCTAAAAAGGCGTGCTATAGCCAAAAAAAACGCATCCGAAGATGCGTTTTCAATCGTCTTTAAAAAATTAAAGATCGAACAATTTACCTGGGTTCATAATTGCATTTGGATCGAATACTTTTTTCAATGCTTTCATATATTCGATTTCTTCTGCTGAACGTGTGTAATCGAGGTAAGGCTTCTTAGTCATACCCACGCCATGTTCTGCAGAAATTGAACCGTCATATTTTTTCACGGTTTCAAATACGTATTTGTTTACCACTTGGCATTTTGTAAAGAATTCATCTTTACTTAAATCCGCAGGTTTCAAAATATTTAAGTGCAAGTTACCGTCACCAATATGACCGAACCAGCAAATTTCAAAGTTTGGGTAGTTCGCTTCCACAATTGCATCAATTTCTTTAATAAATGCAGGCACATGTGTAATCAGAACAGAGATGTCATTTTTGTATGGAGTGAACGGTGCGATTGACTCTGAAATGTCTTCACGTAAACGCCATAAGCTGTGTACTTGGTCTAAGCTTTGGCTCATCACGCCATCCAGTACCCAACCTTGTTCCATGCAATGTTCAAAGATTTCCATTGCCGCATCCATGATTGGTTCAAATGGTGCTTCAAACTCAAGTAATACATAGAATGGACATGGTGTTTCAAACGGACGTTGTACATGGCCATTGTCCAATACTTTTTGCATTGCAAGCTCACCAAAGAACTCAAATGCAGTCAGGTCGATTTTCTTTTGGAAGGCATGTAGAACAGGCATAATCGCATCAAAATCAGGCACACCGAGAACCAACACTTGTAAGTCATGGGGTTGACGTTCAAGTTTGATTTCAGCTTCAGTCACTAAACCTAGCGTACCTTCACCACCAATAAATAAGTGTTGAAGCGCATAACCCGTCGCATTTTTGATCATGCCTTTGTTCAAGCGCAGGATGTCACCTTTACCAGTAACCACAGTCATGCCCAACACCCAGTTACGAGTCATGCCGTATTTAATCACTTTAATACCACCCGCATTGGTACCAATGTTGCCGCCAATTTGAGATGAACCTGAAGATGCAAAATCAACTGGATAGTACATGCCTTGTTCTTCAGCATAGTTCTGAAGTTGTTCAGTCACTACACCTGCTTGTACGCGAACCATACGGTCAGCTGGAAAGAATTCCAAGATTTGATTCATCTTGTCCATGCTCACCACGATTTCACCGTTAGCAGCCACAGCACCTGCTGATAAACCTGTACGACCGCCACTTGGGGTAATCGCGACATTAAATTGGTTTGCCAGCTTAACAATTTGTTGAACTTGCTCTGTGCTTGAAGGGAAAACGACGACCGACGGGTTTGGATCGAAGTGCTTAGTATGGTCACGACCCCAATTTTGGAGACTATCCGCATCTGTTTTAATACGGCTTTCGCCAACAATAGCGGTCAATTGGGTCAATAACTCTGGGGTTAAAGCGACTGGAGCATTCATCGTTTTCAGACCTTGCAAGAAGTAAACAAGTTTTTTTAAAGGTCCAGACTTCATTCAGTCAAAACTGCGGTAACGCATATTTCAAGGGAAAAAGCCTGAAACAGAGCGCATCAAAATGTCAGGGAATTGGTCATGATGATTTTGAGCGGCACCATTATAAGCTATAACTGGGCTTTTTTTGACAAAACCCAAAGAAAAACGTGATTTCAAAATGTCACGAGGAATATGACCAAGTTAATTAGACCAAATCTAAAAAATATTGACTCATCATTCGCCAAAATAGCCATGACGTCGGTCATAAAGGAAATGTATATCAGGCGACTTCCTATGCTATTATATGCGCACTAAATTTGGCCTTTGTAGCGGAGCCGTAATGAGCCAACATCTTTCTTTACCTAAAGATAAAATTCGTTTCTTGTTGTTAGAAGGCGTTCACCAAAACGCAATCGACACTCTAAATGCTGCTGGATACACCAACATTGACTACCGTAAAACTGCGCTTGAGGGTGAAGCGTTGAAAGAAGCGGTTAAAGATGCTCACTTCATTGGTATTCGTTCACGTACTCAATTAACTGAAGAAGTTTTTGAAGCGGCGAACAAACTGATTGCTGTGGGTTGTTTCTGTATCGGTACAAACCAAGTGAACTTAAATGCTGCAATGATTCGCGGTATTCCTGTATTTAACGCACCATACTCAAATACTCGTTCAGTTGCTGAACTAGTACTTGCTGAAGCGATTCTATTACTTCGTGGTGTTCCTGCAAAATCTGCTTCAACTCACCGTGGTGGTTGGAACAAGTCTGCAGTCGGTTCATTTGAAACTCGTGGTAAAACTTTAGGTATTGTTGGTTACGGTTCGATTGGCTCGCAACTTTCTGTACTTGCTGAAAGTTTAGGTATGCACGTAATTTATTACGATGCAGTGACTAAGCTTCCGATGGGTAATGCACGTCAAGTCGGTTCTATGGGTGAACTTCTTGCCAATGCAGACGTCGTATCTCTACACGTTCCAGACGTTCCATCAACTCGCAACTTCTTCGGCAAAGACCAATTTGCTCAAATGAAAGAAGGCGCAATCTTCCTCAATGCTGCACGTGGTACATGTGTCATCATTGAAGATCTTGCTGATGCAATCAAATCTGGTCATATTGCTGGTGCGGCTGTAGACGTATTCCCTAAAGAACCAAAAGCAAACGGTGAAGAATTCGTTTCTCCACTTCGTGGCTTAGACAACGTGATTTTGACTCCTCACGTGGGTGGTTCAACAATGGAAGCGCAAGCGAACATCGGTCTTGAAGTTGCTGAAAAATTCGTTGCTTACTCTGATAAAGGTATGACTTTATCTGCAGTGAACTTCCCAGAAATCGCGTTACCGTTGACTGAAGGTAAACACCGTTTACTTCACATCCACAAAAACGTGCCGGGCGTTCTTTCAAAAATCAACAACTTGTTTGCTGAACACGGTATCAACATCTCTGGTCAGTCTTTAATGACTAAAGGTGATGTGGGTTATCTTGTGATGGACGTTGACGCAACTGCTTCTAAAGAAGCATTGGATACACTTCACGAAGTTGAAGGTACGATCCGAGTTCGCGTATTGTTCTAATCACCTTAGACACTGAAGCCACAGCCTTCGGGCTGTGGTTTTTTTATTGTAATAAACTTTTAAAATCTGGCTAGTGCCACTCTCCCGCTCTTCGAGTCATCGAAACAAATTTAGTTTATGCCAAATTTTAAAGTTGCACCGGCTGTCCAAGCACCGCTGATCTTGCTTATTGCCATGATCAGCATGCAAAGCAGCGGTTCATTTGCCAAATATCTTTTCGGTCAATTTCCCATACTGACCGTTTCGGCCATGCGTTTAATGCTAGGCGCTTTGATTTTGGCGATTATTTTTAAAGTTTGGCAGATCAATTTTAAACAAGTGAAATGGTCGTCGATCCTCAGCTATGGCTGTGCCTTAGCAGGGATGAATGTATTATTTTACTTGTCGATTGATCGTCTCCCGCTCGGCATTGCCGTCTCTTTTGAATTTATTGGCCCGCTCAGTGTCGCACTATTTGCTGCACGCCGAAAATTTGACTTTATTTGGGTCGGACTGGCTATTTTAGGCCTTATCCTACTTTTTCCTTTTGACCAAGCTGCACAACGACTTGATCCTGTTGGCATTGCCTTCGCTCTTGGCGCAGGTGCCTGCTGGGCACTCTATATCGTGGCAGGTCAGAAACCCTCTGGCGTTTCAGGCAACCATACGGTTTGTTTAGGTATGTTTGTCGGCATGTGTATGCTCATGCCGATTGCATTATTTGCAGGGATTCCTGCACATGCCTTTGAACCGATGAGCCTCCTCTATTTTCTTGCTTTAGCCACTTTGGCCAGCGCCATCCCCTTTAGCTTAGAAATGATTGCACTCCGCAATTTAACGGCGCTCAGTTTCGGAACGCTTATGAGCCTAGAACCTGCAATTGCAGCACTCTCTGGTTTTGTCTTTTTAAATGAACAATTACTTTGGACCCAGTGGTTAGCCCTTGCTGTCATTATCTGTGCCTCGATTGGGTGTACCTATACCACGCAAAAAGCCAAAGCCATTTAAATTCAAAATATGTTCCCATGACAATGGATGAACTACATGAATCTCAGACTCAATTTTTTGAATTCAAATTGAATCATGACGTGCTCAGTCCTGCTCTTACATCAGCCGAGCCATAGAATTTTAAATTCAAAATCCATCATGATTTGATCAAATGTTAAAATTCACTCAATTGTCAGCATTACCCGCTATACTGTACTGATTCAAAAATAGGGCTTAACACCGCCCAACAACTGTGTGCCACATGCCAAATTCACAACTTCTTGCTGTTGTTTTCATGGTGCTCTCCATGATCTCCTATCAGATCAGTGCTTCCTTTGCCAAACAACTGTTTTTGGTACTAGACCCACTGAGCGTGACCATTTTAAGGCTGTGTTTTGCCTCGATTATTATTTGTTTGATGTTTCGCTCTTGGCACATTTTAAAACGACTTTCATTTTTAAAATGGCGTGATTTACTCTGCTATAGCGCAGCCCTGTGCCTCATGAATGTCTTATTCTATATGTCACTGGGCAAACTCCCTCAAGGCATTGCCGTTGGACTGGAGTTTATTGGGCCGCTAGGTTTGGCGCTGCTGTCGATAAAAAATCGTAGCGACTATATCTGGGTGTTTTTGGCGATCTTAGGGATTGCGTTGATGGTGCCTTGGGGACAGGCTCAAAGCGGCAATTTCTCACTGATTGGTGCAGCTTGTGCATTGGCTGCCGGACTCTGTTGGGCCTTTTATATTTATTTCGGGCAAAAAGTGGTACACCAAAATATTGGCATGCATGCACTGACCATTGCCATTAGTTTATCGGCATTGACCTTATTACCTATCGGCCTCTATAACAACGCAGCAGCTTTAATGGACACACAATATTGGCCTAAAGCACTGTTGATTGCCATTTTAGCCACAGCGATTCCCTATGCCCTAGACCTCAAAGCCTTAAAGATTCTAAGCAAGCTAAGCTATGGCACATTGTCGAGTAT
This sequence comes from Acinetobacter sp. YH12152, assembly GCF_013418285.1. Lineage (NCBI taxonomy): Bacteria > Pseudomonadati > Pseudomonadota > Gammaproteobacteria > Moraxellales > Moraxellaceae > Acinetobacter > Acinetobacter sp. YH12152. The sequence goes on along the minus strand of NZ_VPCH01000006.1, from coordinate 85,349 downwards.
CTCACCTGCTTTGGCAGCTATTACGGGTATGGTTTTATTGGGAGAACGTATCGGCATGTGGCAATGGATCGCACTGCTGTGTATTATGCTCGCCTCAGTCGGGGTGACGATGCGTTCCTCTAAATCGGAAACAGCCAACTAAATTTTTAAAGGCAAAATAGTTAAATAAAAATGGCGGGATTGCCGCCATTTTTCAACACCTTGTCTAAGAACTCCTACATCTAAGCTTTTAAATACAAGGCTTTTAAATACAAGGTTCGAAAAAGTCTAGCTTCTATAAAGGACTTAACCAGTCAGGCTGTCTTTATCTGCTTTTTTATATTTTTTATACTCGGCTAAGTATTGTTTAGCCAAAGCTTCTTTTTGCTTATCATCCAATATTTTACCGGCTTGTTGAAAGAAACCGTGTTCCTCTTCCTGTAAATGATGATGCACAGTTTCTGAAAGTTTTTTGGCAATGGCCAGCCAGCCCGGATTGCTAAATTCAGTCTCAGTCAACTGCTCTAAAAGTTCGTCCATTTCATGATGTTCAGCCAAGGCATGACGGGTAATATTCAGCCCCGAATCGGTCATCATTAAAGGAATATAAAAATATCGGTCTTCCCCGACAGCATGCGCGAATAATTCATTTTTAAGTCGGTCAAACAAATCCCGACGTTCTGGACTATCACCAGAAGTTTGTACTAATTGTTCTGCAAGCGCTCTTTGTTGTTCATGACTTTGACGTAAAGCTTCAAAAATATTCATTCTGATGATGCCCTCTGATGCTTAGCGATAGCTGAGTATTTTTTTAATTCAGCAAAATAAAGTGCTTCATTTTTATACTAAACATATCCGCATCAGAATACAGCGCAGCTCTGTTAAGTTTTGTTTTAAGCTTGTCCCGTAAAGGTTTGATACCCTAGCCGTACAATCAAAATACTCACCAAAATCAAAAATAGAATTCGAATAAAGCCACTGCCGTATTTAATCGCCGCACGTACACCAACGATCGAGCCTAATATATTCGCCACAGCCATCATTAAGCCTATAGCAAATAACACATGGCCTGTGGGCGCAAAAAAACTCAATGCAGCCAAATTGGTGGTTAAGTTAGCCACTTTAGACAAAGCAGAGGCATGTAAAAAGTCGGCTTGTAGATAACGAATAAAAAAGAAGATAAAGAAACTGCCCGTGCCTGGCCCAAAGATGCCGTCATAAAAGCCAATCACCAAACTACCAAGAGCGGCAAGACCGAGAATTTTAGGGGTCAGTTCTTGGCGTACATGCACCTGACCAAATTGTTTTTTGGCAAAGGTATAGATCGCAATCACGATCAACATGACCAAAACAAAAGGCCGTAAGACTTCTTTTGGAATCATCGATACACAAGCTGCGCCCACAAAGGAGGCAACGAATGCACAACTTGCAATGACCGCAAGTAATTTCCAACGTAGTTTAACTTGGCGTAAAAAGGAATAGGACGCTGAAGCCGTACCAAAGATCGAAGACAACTTATTGGTGCCAAACACCGTCGCCGGAGATAAGTGCGGCATGGCATTCATAATGGCTGGAATTTGAATTAATCCTCCGCCCCCCACTGCTGCATCAATTGCACCGGCAAAAAATGCAAAAAATAAGAGGCTTAAAATAATTTCAATGTCCATAAGAACTCTTCAATGCTGTATCAGCTACTCTAGATTTAACACACGCTTAGGCACCAAACGTTTACGGTCTGTAATTTCAGCCAGCCCTAAACAACGCTCACCTTCAAATACCAAGACCTGCGCTTCTGCCTCATGTTCAATATTACTTTCCATGCCACGACTGAAATATTCTGCACGCCCTTCTGGCGCTTGCACTTTGCAGAAATGATCGACGGGTGAATACACCGGCAGCAATAATGCTTCACGCTCCGCTTCGGTCAAGCTTTCCAAATATTCAATGGTGTAAGTTGGATTGAGGTCAAAATGCCCTGTTTGCGTACGGTGTAGATAGGTCAAATGTCCAAAAGTACCCAATGCTTTGGCAATATCTTCGCCTAAAACACGAATATATGTGCCTTTGGAACAGGTGATGTCGAGTGTAATACTATTCTCATTAAATGATAATAACTCGATGGCATAAATCGAAATTGGACGTGCTTCACGCTCTATTTCTATGCCTTTACGCGCCAACTCGTACAGCGGGCGACCTTCTTTTTTCAGCGCAGAATACATCGGTGGAATTTGTTGAATATCCCCTACAAATTGCGCCAAGACATTTTGAATATTTTCTTCAGTCAATGTTGGAACAGCTTGCTCTAATAGTATTTCACCTTCCACATCACCCGTCGTGGTACTGTGTCCTAAAAAGACCGTGGTTTTATAACGTTTAGTCGAATCCAATAAAAAATGCGAAAACTTTGTTGCTTCACCTAAGCAAATCGGCAATAAACCTGAGGCTAATGGATCTAGCGCACCTGTATGTCCTGCTTTTTGTGCTCGATACAACCAACGCACTTTTTGTAATGCAGCATTCGAGCTAATGCCCAAAGGCTTATTTAATAAAAATACACCATGTACTGGACGACGCTGAATCTTAGGAGAAGCTTTTTTCATGACTAAAATAGGGCAAAAAGAGAACTGCGCCATGGTATCAATCCATGCTAAGCGTTTACAACTTTTCTATGTTTTTATCATTCTTTTATGTCATATTGAGTTCACATTTAGAACTCATAAAACAATTAAAACGGAATAAAGGTGCATTGGGATATGCAAAAAAATAAACTCTGGCTGATTTTAGCCATTGTGGTTATTGCGGCAGCCGCATTCATGTATTGGCTTGCGCCAAAAACATCACAAAATGATCCTTCAGATCAATCGATTCAACAACAAAATACGCCTTTAGCTCAGGGCGAAAATGCTACAGCACAAGCCACAAGCGGTTCTTCACTGCTCAGTCCAAGTCAACAAGACACGGAAGTTAACTGTCAAATCAGTATGGATGGTTCAAACCACCTGATCGTGAACGAACAAACACGGAATTGTTTTGAATATTTCATCACTCAATATGGTGAAAAGTCGATAGATCAAATCAAAAAGGATTTTAAAGCCTACATTGCACAAGGTCATAAAGAACCGGCGCTGTCCCAAATTTATGATTTGTGGGATCGCTATATGAAATATCGTGAACAATTAGGTAATTTACAGCCACCAAGTGACGACAAAGAATCTCCACAATATTATCGCTCGATCTACAGCAGCACACAGAATTTAAGAAAACAGTTCTTTTCTGATTATGAAATTGAAGGTTTATTTGGCAAGGAAAATACCTATCACGAATACACGCTGAAACGCATGGAAGTGGTGAATGACAAAAAACTGTCTGAGTCTGAAAAAGCCAAAAAACTAAAAGCCCTGTTTGATGAACTCCCAGAAGACTGGAAAGAAAATCTGGAACAAATCAATAAACTTGAAGATTTACGTAAGCTCACAGCAGACATTAAAGCCCGTGGTGGTTCAAGCGAAGAAATCCATCAAATGCGGTTAAATTTAGTGGGTCCAGAAGCTACTCAGCGCCTTGAAAATCTAGACAGCCAGCGCAGCTCTTGGAAATCTAGCGTAAATCAATACCTCACAGAGCGTGACAGCATTGTGAAAAGCAATATGAGTGACAGTGCGAAACAACAAGCGGTGCAGCAACTCCGTAATCAACATTTTAAATCGAAGGAAGATCAGCTCCGCGTCAGTACCTTTGAATCTGTGCATGATCAAGGTGGAAAATTACCTTTCGCAGAATAACTGCAAACAACAATTTAAAAACAACTTCAATTTCAGGATGAAATGATGAAAAAACCACAAGCTCTTTTATGCGCAATCATCGCTGCATCAGCAGTGATCTCCAGCACACAATCCCAAGCGGCGCCAGGACTCCAACATGTCACCGCCAACAGCTCGGCAAACTATGCCAAGACCAAATATCCGATTGTGTTTACCCATGGTATGTTCGGGTTTACTCGCATTGGTTTTGACAGCTTTGGCATGGATTATTTTTATCAAATTTTGCCAGATTTAGCTCGTAATGGGGCCAATACCTTTGCTGCCCAAGTTTCTCCGCTAGAGTCGACAGAAGTTCGTGGTGAACAGCTCCTGAGCCAAGTCGAAGAAGTCCTTGCCCTGACGGGTCAACCTAAAGTGAACCTCATTGGTCATTCACATGGTGGGCCAACAACGCGTTATATTGCAGCGATCAAACCTGAGTATGTAGCATCAGTGACTGGTGTTGCAGGAACATACCGAGGTTCTTTAGTCGCAGATAAAATTCAAGCCAACAAAACCATAGACTCAATCTTTGGCATACTTGGAGATCAACTTTTAGCACCTATTATTACTTGGGCTGAGGGCAACTCTAGTCTACCTAACAGTGTTGATGCATCACTTACCGCGATCAGTGAAAAAGGTTCGGCTGAATTTAATGCAAAATTTCCGACCGCAGCACTAGCAGCGAACTGTAATCAATCGGGTGCCAAAGTCGACAATGGCGTGTATTACTACTCATGGACGGGTACAGCGCAAACCACGAATGTATTAGATGTATTAGATACGGTCATTAGTCAGCTTGCCCCTTTGGTCTATGGAAATCGTGACAATGACGGTTTGGTTGGACGCTGTAGTACTCACATCGGACAAGTAATCCGTGACGACTACAATCACAACCACTTAGATGAAGTAAATATGGTCTTTGGTCTACGCAGCCTATTTTCACCTGACCCAGTTGCGCTCTACCGCCAACATGCCAATCGTTTAAAATTACAGGGTCTGTAACCTCAAAAGTTGGTTCCCTTTCAGCACTGAAAAGGACGTCTTTGGACGTCCTTTTTTGTTTACAATGTTTTTATTTGTAAGTATTAAACAAGCTAATTCAATAAGTTATTAAATCATAACAACTAAAATAAATAGCAAAAATAAAAGACGAATGTATATAAATATACTTGTCACCTCAACGCCGCCCATGTCCTAAAATGACATGGAATTTCAAACCGAGCATGAAAAAATGACAAGGCATCTTTGTCTATTCAAACTCTCTAAAATCAAAGATATGGCCTAGCCAATCACAAAGATGTTGCTTAAAAACAGAGAGTATTTTCGTTATTAAAAAGTAATAAAAACAACATCAGATCAAGGAACATTTATGCGATCTTTAGTAAACACGGCCAAGATGGCCTCTGTAGCTGCAGTTGCAGGCTTAGCGATGAGTATATCGGCAAGCACTCAAGCTGCGCCTAGCGTCCTCCAGGTGAAGGAAACGGTAAAATCTGACTACGCAAAAACCAAATATCCAATTTTAATGGTGCATGGTTGGCTCGGTTGGTCACGTATCGGTACCGACACCATCGGACTAGATTATTGGTACCAAATCTTGCCAGATATGGCACGAAATGGCTCAACCGTATTCGCAGCGCAATTATCTCCTGCAAACACCACAGCACATCGTGGCGAGCAGTTAATTGCACAAGTTGAAGATGTTTTGGCTATTACAGGGAAGCCAAAACTTAACTTAATCGGTCACTCTCATGGCGGCCCAACTGTATTGTATGTTGCTCAAACAAAACCACAGTACATTGCGTCTATTACAGGTGTTGCAGGAACCTATCACGGCTCTAAAGTAGCGGATGATATTCAAGGCAACTCACTTTCTCGCACTGCCTTTAATATTTTAGGTGACTATATTGTCGGCCCACTGATTGCTTTAGGTCAGGCAAAACCTGAGCTTGAAATTGATTTCGATGCTTCTATGAAATCATTATCACAAACAGGTTCTGCTGCATTTAACAGTACGGTTGCAAAATCTGCTGTAGCTGACGGTGTTTTGGCATCTTCAGAAAATTGCAGCAAAAACTTAAAGCAAGTCGACAGCAAAGGCATTCAGTACTATTCATGGACCGGTGTTGCACAAACCACGAATCTACTTGATATCGATACGATCCTGATGCAACTCGGACCATTGTCTTACGGCAATAAAGACAATGACGGTATGGTTGCACGTTGTAGTGCTTATATCGGTAAAGTCATTAATGACAGTTACAAACTTAACCATACCGATTTAGCCAATATGATGTTCGGCTTAACAGGTCTATTTGCACAAGATCCTGTTGCGCTGTACCGTCAACATGCAAACCGTTTAAAACTGCAAGGACTTTAATTCTTATCGTTGAAATTTAAATGCAATAAGGGGGCTTCGGCCCTCTTATTTGCTTTTATCAATCTGAAAATTCGTGATCTTTTATTTTGTTACATTTAGCGTCACAGTTAATCTTTTTCAATTTGCAACAGGTGATCTTTATTGCTTTATTAGAAGTGACAATAAATATTGTCATAAAACAATAATACATTGAGGATCGCTCATGAAATACGGACCATTTTTAGCAGGTTTAATTGCAGCTACGTTCATCGGTAATGTATCTGCCTCGCAAGCAACCCAAGTCACCGCCAAAGCTAGTTCTAGCTATGCAAAGACCAAATATCCAATCGTATTTAACCATGGTATGGGTGGTTTTATTACCGTTGGTACGGACTCATTTGGACTCGACTATTGGTATCAAATCCTTCCTGATCTTGCTCGAAATGGTGCAAATGTTTGGGCAACTCGCGTATCGCCTTTTAACTCTACCGAAGTGCGTGGCGAACAGCTTCTACAACAAGTCCTTGAAATCCGAGCACTCACTGGTGCAGATAAAGTGAATTTAATTGGACATAGCCATGGTGGACCAACGATTCGTTATGTTGCCGGTGTTCGCCCAGATGTCGTGGCTTCATTAACCAGTGTTGCAGGACCTCATCAAGGCTCCCCTGTTGCAGACTTAATTTTAAAAGCTGAAGGCACCGCTGTGGAAGCACCCTTGGTTGGAGCTGTGAATTTTGTCTCTAAAGCCATCGTTTGGGCGCAAGGTCTAGATCCAAAGACTTACCCTCATGACGCATTGGCAGGTGGTTCAAGTTTAACGCTAGCGGGTTCTGCAAAGTACAATGCCGCATTCCCTCTGGGCTTGCCTAAATCCAATTGTGCTGATGGCAATAGCGTGGAAAAAGGCATTTATAACTATTCATTTACAGGTGTGGGCCAAATCACCAATATTTTAGATTTAGACTCAGCCCTAAAAGTGACCGCATTACTGATCGATGGCGGAAAAGACAATGATGGCCTCGTATCACGCTGTAGTGCCAAATTTGGTAAAACCATTCGTGACAACTACAACTGGAACCATTTAGATGAAGTCAACCAAGTGCTTGGTCTCAAAGCGCTATTTGCACCAGATCCTGTCGATGTCTATCGTCAACATGCAAACCGCCTAAAATCTCAAGGTTTATAATTTTCTTTCTCGCATAAAAAATGCGCCAAAAGGCGCATTTTTTACAGCGTTGTAAAACAAATTATTTTGCTTTACGAGCTGGTAATTTTTCACGAATACGTGCAGCTTTACCAGACAATTCACGTAGGTAGTAAAGTTTAGCACGACGAACGTCACCTCGACGTTTCACTTCGATACCAGCAACGATTGGTGAGTGAGTTTGGAATACACGCTCAACACCGAAACCGCTAGAAATTTTACGTACTGTGAACGCAGAGTTCAAACCACGATTTTTCTTAGCAATTACAACACCTTCAAATGCCTGAAGACGTTCACGCTCACCTTCTTTTACTTTAACTTGAACAACTACTGTGTCACCAGGAGCAAAAGCAGGGATGTCTTGTTTCAACTGTGCATTTTCAACAGCTTGTACTAAAGGATGTTTACCGCTCATGGGGTATCTCCGATTATGCGAGTTAGAAGAGGTCTAATCATCGCTGGGGCTAGAGGCTAAAGCGCATAGACCCGATTGACTTTCCCTTTATGCTTGACCGCTTCAATGCATAAAGAGCCTAATATAAGATTTAAAAAATTAAACCTTGGAATCTTTTAGCCATTTCTTTTGCTGCTTGGTCAATTCAACTTTTTCAACCAACTCAGGTCGGCGTTCTAAAGTGCGTTGATATCGCTGCAAAAACCGCCATTTCTCAATATTGGCATGATGTCCTGATTTTAATACTTCAGGAACATCTAAACCTTCAAAATGGTCTGGCTTGGTATATTGTGGGCAATCTAAAAGACCATCCACAAATGAGTCTTGCACATGTGATTGTTCATCAGACATTGCACCCGGAAGTCTCCGAATCACACTATCCAATAAAACCATCGCAGGGAGTTCACCACCAGATAAAACGTAATCGCCTATTGACCATTCCTGATCAACATATTGTTGGATCAAACGCTCATCTACACCTTCATAACGACCACACAATACAATCAAACCATCATATTTGACGAAATCTTGTACCGCAGGTTCATTTAAGGTTTTTCCTTGCGGCGACATATACACCACAGGGACATGAACAGCACCCGCTTGCTTGGCAAGCTCTTTGGCATGATGAATTGCTTTCGCTAATGGCTCAGCCATCATCACCATACCTGGACCACCACCAAATGGACGTTCATCCACTCTTTTGTAGTTGCCCTCAGCAAATTCACGTGGATTGATACAATGAACTTGCACAATGTCACGTTTTGCTGCGCGCCCGCTAATACCGTAGGCTGTAATCGCTTCAAACATTTCAGGAAAAAGCGTAATGACTGCAAAAAACATCGCAGACTCCTCTATTTTCCTGCTGCGTCAATCCTTAAAGGATTAATAATCTACGCCCCAATTTACGTAGATACGACCAGCTTCGAGATCAACACGCTGTACCACATCTTTATGCCATGGAATCATTCGCTCTTCGCTATCGACGCTGTCAGCAGTAGCGCGAACTACCATCACGTCGTTAGCACCTGTTTCAAACAATTCGTGGATTTGACCGAGGTTGACTTCTTGTTCATCTTCACCCAGACCTAACACTGTTAAGCCCTTCAAATCTGACCAGTAGTACTCGTCCACGCCTGCTTGAGGCAGTTGCGATTTAGAGATCCAGATATTTGCGCCAACCAAGTTATCTGCCGCGGTACGATCACTCACACCTTTTAGCGAAACAACCAAGCCTTTGCCATGTGGTTTCCAACGTTTTACATCTACTGTTTGCCAACCTGCTTTGGTCTCAATGTACCAAGGGAGGTAGTCAAAAATATTGCTCATAGGTTCTGTATTGGAATAGACCCAGAGCCACCCATTTAATCCATATGCTGAACGTAGCTGTCCAATCTGAATACGATCTTCGGGAACATTCTGTGTTGGTGTCATGGGTAACCTACTACTAATTAAGCAGTAGCTGCAGCTTTCTTAGCTTCAGCAGCTAAAGAAGCAACACGTTCTGAAGGTTGAGCACCTTGTGAAACCCAGTGAGCAAAACGGTCAGCATCTAAACGAAGTTTTTCTGCTTTACCTTGAGCTGTAGGGTTGAAGAAACCAATACGTTCGATGAAACGACCGTCACGTGCATTACGGCTATCAGTCACAATGATTTGATAGAACGGACGTTTTTTAGCACCACCGCGTGCAAGACGAATAACAACCATGATAGAACCTTATAGTTTTTACGGATTATCCCTGTACCGACCATCGATACATTTCAAACCCCTTTCATAGAGGGCAATATTTTACGTGAAATTTGCCCTGAATGAAAGATCAAAAAGTGTTTATCCACAATTTTGAATTTGAGGTTATTTGCCGTCCCAATTAGAGGTAGCTGATGGGATACATGGTGTGCCAGAATTTTTGTCAGAGCCTTTAGTCCAACAACGCTCCCCTCGGGAGTTTAAAACCAGATGTCCATTACCCGATTGTTGCTGCCCATCTACTGGTGTCGCAGTTAAAACCCATGCATCGCCCGTCATTACTCCATTTTCAGAGGGAGTAATGACTAAATTATAAAGTGTCTGACCATTACGGGGTAAGATACTTGGAACGTTTAAATTAGCAATACTCACACCATTAAGACTGTAATTATTAACTTTAAAGTTAATTAAGTTTCTTGATACTTCCAATATTTCTGCTTGAGCTGCAACCCTTTTTGTCTTTTGTGTATATTCTTGGTAGCTAGGATATGCAAAAGCAGCTAAGACGCCAACAATAGCAACAGCTATCATTAATTCGACCAACGTAAAACCACGATTTACCATTGCTCAGCTCCATCACCACAACCCGTACGACTAACTAAATTTGCTTTATTTTTACACTTATTACCTTCGCTCGTAAGCAAAAAGTTAAAACTCTTATCTTTTACAAGTGAGTTAGACGAATTTTTCGTTACAACAATCGCCCAGTGTTGAGCTAAACCCAGCGTATCAGTATCAGGATCATTACAGGAAGCATCAACTAAAACTTGATTATTTGCACCATTATCAACCAAGTTTAATGTGAACTGCACATCTGCACCCACAGTATTAATTGGATAGTTAATAGCCGTTAAATTATCTACTGTACCACCATAGTAATCCTGTAAATCAAAGCATTTATAAGTAAAATTTTTTGCCTTATGCTTTTCCAGAAGAGTGGAAATTTTAAGCATCTCTTGTGTTACACCAGCCTCTGCTGCTCTACGAACGTAGGCTTGATAACTTGGAAAAGCTATAGCTGCAATAATAGAAATAATTATAATAACAACCATTAATTCTATTAATGTAAAACCACGATTAAAAATTATCTTCACGTGTTCCTACCTTTTCTCAAACCAACGTGTTGGATTTAGCACACGATTACATTGCCAAGTACCTATACCAGCAGTATTTGTAGATAAAGTAAAATTACCGCAACTGTTTCCAGAGCCGCTAGAATCTCCTTTGTTAGCCAATGCTAACCCCTGAATCCCTTTGCCAACAACATTTGAATTTTTGTATTCACCACCTACCAATTGAACTCTGAACCCAGATTTTTTTTCTTGAGCAGAGTCAATAGCTCCTGCTGTCGTTATGCAAACACCAAAAGGCAAACAGTACTGCTGGCGATCTGTTTCACCAATGACACGTGGTAAGCATGGATCTTGAGGACTAATACCAGTACCTTCTGGATCATACACAGGTATAAACAAATTATTTCCAATTGCAATCGGTTCCTCAAATGCTTTTAAACCACCAGATTGTCTAAATGTATTATTCGCCAATTCGCCTGCTTCTGTAGTATCCCAACTCCAAGACAGTGAGCGATACCATCCCTGCTTATGCGTTGTTGCATTAAAAAACTTGCTATAGATTGTTTCGTTACCAGAAATACTATTTTGTGGATTCTGAAGTAAATCAGCCAGTGTCAAGTCACGCGTCTTTAAGCGGTTCTTACTTGGTAAAGCTTCCTCTGTAGTAGCAGATGTATAATCGCCAGTAAGTGCTCTATTCGTGATCAAATCTTTATTAATAAAGTCCAAATCAAACAAACCATAAACTTTATTGGTCGGACGGTTTGCTAAAGCTACTAGTGGACTTAAACCATCTCGCCCTTTAACAGGAGCAACATCTAATGGCGTACTGCGATCTCCAGAAGCAGCACCAACCAAAATAAATGTTTTGCCATCCTCATCATGGATTGTCAAAGTCACTGGTTCATATAACCGTGGGTTATCACCATTCGTTATTGCTGCCCCTGCTGATGTAGTTGCTAAATTCGCCAATCTAACGGTACGAACACCGAAATTCGAATATGTGGTAGCACCACTAGATGTACTTTTGGTTTGATAGTTATCCATATCAACACGGAAAACCTGGCCACCTAAATCACCAAAGTACAAATGATCCACATAACCATCGCCGTCTCGGTCTAAAGTACTAATACGTGAAACAATACTATGTTTTAAATTAGGATTATTCGCATCAGAGCCAGTGTTACTTACCCAAAATAAACGCTTTCCAGTTTCAGCATCAACTACATAAACAGCATTACCTTTTGCCTCTGTTTTATTACAGGTATCAACAACATTTCCAGCAGGATCTTTTAGTTGATATTCTGAAGGATTAGCTACACCTAATTTAAAACGTGGATATTCATAACACGCATCATATCCACCGCCAACAACCATCGCCCGAGTCGGCACACCTTTATAACGAATATTAATTAATACAGGTTTAGACCAAGACTGCCCCATTCTAGTGTAATTTAATTGATCTGTTCCTATTCTAAATTTAAGCTTCGGCGCACTGGTATCGAGTACATCTAAGGCATAATAGCTAGACCCCCCCATTCTTAACCCGCCAAAAACATTCATTTTAGTTGCTTTAATCTGCGCATTTGGATAAGTCCCTTCTGTTCTGTATTCAGAATCAACTATCCATGGTGAATCAACTCCATGTGCAGGTGCTGGTGTACCTGAACCTGCTTTAACTAAAGCATTAGAAGAAATTTGGTTATTTAATATCTCTGTTGGCAAGAACACCATTTGTTCCTCACCAGTTGCTCCATCAACAATATGCAAACCACCTTCCATCGAACCATACAAAACAGATTGCTTACGTGGTTTTAATATTGTTTTGTCTGGAAGCTCAATATCACTTGTTGCCAACTCGCCTGACTCTGTTACAGTGCCTGAATATGTCATTTGTACTGGAAATGAATGAATAATTCCTCCCATTGAAAAATATGGAGAACCTTCATAACTCACTTCCGAATCTGACGGTATAGCTTCCAAAGCAGTGTCTACTTTAAAACCAATGTAATTTAATAGTTTTAATCTAAGTGCTATTGGAAAATCTTTTAGAATCTCTTGACTCTTAAAGCGATCTAAAATTGTACTTTTCGAACTGGTTGTTCCAGCTGATAATTTAGGTACCTGTAGCAGTGGTTGAGGTTCATCATAATCACCATTACTTTTTAAAGTAGATAAAGCCGTAACCTTACTAGCATCTGCACGTGCAGCATCTGTAAATACTTTTCTAGACTTTGCAGTGCTTGATGCAATTGGAACTGGCATCATTTCATAGGCGCCGCCTACGTTAATTGTTCCACCATCATTTTGAGTCCGCGCACCCCATAAATTTTTTGTTGCTGTTTCAAAATCACCTTTCGTATCAAAAATATTAGTTGTCCCATCAACCAACACGCCGTTTTTAAGACTATATTTTTTTAAGTTACCAACCCATGCCAATAAACTTGGCTGCGCAGGATTTGGCTCTAACATACGGAGGTAACCTACGTTTTGTAATCCATTCGGGTTCAACGCATCGACAGGTACAGAAATTGTTCCTGTCGGTAAAGGCGCTAATGGATCGGTTCCTAGATTATCGATAAAGTTTAAAACACTTGTTGTTATATCATTTGCAGAGTTTGCTGTATAAAATCCACCATTGCCGTAGCCTTCTACATGGTTTGCATATGCGGCCGTATTTTTAGTTAAACCATCTGCCTGATAGTGCGAGCACACATCTCCTTTCGGGTTGGACCCTAATCGGCAAGCATTCTTTACATCATCACTACTTAAGCTATTAAAACTACCACTATATCCAACAAAAGCTGTTTGGATTTTTACACCTGCTGGATTCACCCCAGAATATAATCGTTTAGCAAACTCTCCCATACACTTCCATGCACCACCAGAATCACCACCTGTTAATGGGTTAGAAAGATTCCCAGAATTCACATTACAAGAGAAATTTGGAACACTTGTATTTAGGAGTGGGTTCGCCATGGCATTGATCATTTGTTTTTCAGCATTTGCATCTGATGATGAATTAGGGACACCATCAGATAAAACATAGACCCCTTGTCCATCACACGTAACACGCTTATCTATGGCAGGCAGAGGCGAATTATAGTGTTGCACACCATCAGTCGTTATTTTTCCAACGGAATTCGCCATCCCAGAATATGATGAAGAGTTGGTAGGAACTGTTTGTTTAATTGTTCCATTTTTTATGAAATAGTAGCGAACACCATTATAGACCTCACTAAAATCAGAGCTTATTCTATCAAACTCACTACCGCTAATTTCTGTCCACTTATCACAACCATAGTAGTTATAACCATCAACGGTATCGATATTTGTTAAGTATTTATCACATTTATAATATCTATAACCATAACCCGACGCATAGGTTCTTGCAAGATTTTGATTATAAACAATTATATCTTTTTCTATATTATAATTATCAGTTCGCGTCCCCATCAAGTATGAAGCCGCTTCAGTATAACCATGTGCCGTTGGCGTTCCCCCAACAACAGATATAGCATTAACAGCTGCCAGCATATCGCGTCGCTGTTGTGAGTCAAACACCCCCTTTGTCTTAGTTGACGGACCTAACTTCTTCGCCTCCACTAAAATTTTACCCCTCATATATTGGGCGTCTGCGCTATTACTATTACCATCGCCAGGATATTTACCCAAACCAATCACTACATTTTCTAATTTCGGATCATTACTATTTAAAACTGCCCTCAACCCATCTTTTAGAGCTTCAATTCTTTTCGGATTCGAAGAAGTAACATTTGAATATTGGCCTGACATCCCCCAAGCCATACTACCTGAAACATCGACCATCATTACAATAGTTTTCTGCCCTGCAGTAGGCATTGCATAAATTTGCAAATCACTCGCCTGTGTGACACCACTGCACATCAGTGCTGTCAAAGAAGCACTAAGCACAGTCATTTGAATTTTTTTAAGTTGCATAATATATCTCCGACTTTGCTTAAGGTGCTTCTGTTTGGTTTAAAAATGCTGCCAAAGTAAACTCTTGTACCTGACTTACTACAGGAATATTGTATTCACTGAGACAATCTCTAAGCGTTTTTTTATTTGATAAATCTGGATTCAAGTTATCAGATATATAGGTTTTATTTGAAGATAAACAATTGGTTTGAACATCGTCCAAACTTACATTTGCATAAGCAGGTAAAAAAGCTGTCGTAGTTACTCGAATAGTATCCTGAGATATCAAATTTTTTGGTAAACCTGTCCCTTCACTTAAATTAGTACCCCTCACTAAATTATCGCCTGGACTTTTTGTGACATCTATTGATTTAGGAATAGTAATTGCTACCTGAGTAACCACGGCCTGTCTAGCACTACCAAAATCCCTTTTAATGTTGCAAAACCCAGAAACACCACTATTAACCAATCTAGCATCATCTCCACTATCATTCGCAGTAATAACTGATGTATCAGCATTTAATCCAAAAGCCCTATTATTGGTTGGCTTATAACAGAAAATAAATTCCTTATTTACACCTTTATCATCAATAGCTGCACCAACCGCTGTCGTATAACTAACAAGCCTACTTAAATCTGCAGTATTTAAATATTTATTTAATGGTGTATCTGCAGATTGACTAAGCAATTGGTTTATCTGCGCATTTGTTGCTACACCTAAAGAGGTAATCCCCATTTTAATAGCATAAGTTCCAACGACCATAATAATTAAAAGCAAAAAGAGAACTACTATTAAAGTTGCTCCTTTCTGTTTATTTTTTAGATTTATATTAGTTTGATTAATCATTATTTCGCCCCAAACCATTTCTAAGTGCTACTGTCGCAATATATAATTGTCGTGGAACTCTGTTCTCCTCAGTTGTATCAGTCAATGTACCTGATAGCTGAGGTATTGAAGAACCAAATAAATCATATATTTGAGCAGGATTAATATTTTGACTCGGCACTGAACTATCAGAACGAATTAATGTACTTAATTTCACTGCAACTAAACGCATATTGTTTTTTGTTTTAAATGTATCTATATCGTAATACGCCAAATTTCCAGTATCAGTCATCCCACCTAACAAAACTTTAAATTGATCAACTTTGGGAATAATAATTTGGGAATTAACACCCAATCCACTAATTTCTGTTGGGTTATTCTGTACTGGATTATCTTTTACAATCTCTTCAGTAGTACCATCCCCATTTGTTTTTTGTTCAGTAATAGTTGCTGGTGTTGGTGTATTAGCATCACAAACTAGTGATAAAAAGTTATTATCCTCTCTTAAAAAATATCGCTGAACAATCAAATCACCTGCTCTAACAGAAATACCCTCGCAATTGAACATTGTAGTAGGCGCAACAAATTGTATCGTCAATTGATCACTTTCAATATCTGACATATTTGATGGTCCATTAGTTTGACTAACAAGATTCTCTGCCGAAATAGTCGCACCAAGGTTCGCATTTAAATTAGATGCATTAGTCCCTGCAGTTAAAATTACTCCACCTCTAGGAGTATCTGATTTTATTTCATATTGATTACTATTTCCAAAATTCAACATTTGAATATCTTTAATAATATAATCAATACCAAACAAACCACTATCTTGTATCTGAGAGTTAGCTTCTTGCAATCTAGTTGTAATAAAACTCCCTAAAATAAGCTGAACGGCTGCAGCTGTTACAATTAATCCTAAAACCAATGCAATCATTAACTCTAACAATGTGAACCCTCGTTGCTTTTCATGAATAGTCATTAATAAACCTCCATCATCATGCAACTAGAACCAACTACATAAACACCAGCAGCGCTCATACATTGACTCGTATTTTGACGTATATCTGTGTCACCCCAAGCAGCAAAAATACAATTTCTGCGATCAGCCGCAGCAACACTTGTCGTACCCGGACAATTCTCCATACGCAAATGCAGTCCAAAATTACGTGCATTTGCTTGAGCTTGCTGAACATCATTTCTTGCCATTGCAGTTACATCACACCCAGTATTCGTTGGATTTATGCACGCTGTGGAAATTGTAGTAGGTATATCTTGATTAACTAAAGCCATGTATGAAGCTCTGCCTGCGTTGTTCGCTCGCATGCTTTCAGCAAGACCTTTTAATACAAAAATAGCATGTGATCTTTGTGCTGCTTCTGTTGATGCTTCAACTGCTTTTACTTGCAGTGCGGTATATCCAAGAACGCCAATAGATAGTAAGAGCAATGCCACTAAAACTTCCATCAGACCGACACCTTGTTGACTTTGACTTATCATCAACATTCCCCTTCTTCCATTGACTCAAATGCACCAATAATCGAAAATGTAATAATCTTTGCTTTTTTTAATTTTTCTGAGCATAAAGTTATTGTTCTAGGATAATTCTCTATCTGATCTTTTAATACACCATCCACTAAAATTTGATCAGAAACCCATTCTTTCTCACCATTTTGATTAGTTTTTTCTTTCATTTTTACAAAATTTCTTGGCAACATCATACCCTGTGGACTAAATATGATATTAGGTGGGGAGCTATATCCTTGTGGGATTTGCTCTAACTTAATATTGACATTATTAGATACCCAAAAAAAATTAGTTGGTGTTACAGTCGTACTACCATTTAATTGAACAACCGTATTCGTCCTAAGTAAAATAGCCTGACTACGCGCTTGGCTTAAGACCAAAACCAACTCTTTTGCATTTGCTTCTAAAGCTTTTTTATTGAGCAAATCCCCAAACGAAGGCGCAGCCATCATGGCAATAATTGCCATCACAGCAATCGTCACAATCAACTCAATTAATGTGAATCCTTTATTTTTCTGCATACTCCCCCCAAGGCGCGCCAAACTTTACCCTATTAAAAATAATATCTAATTAAATTACAAAACCAACACAAATAAGGATAAAAGGCATAAAAAAACAGATAATTGCCAAAAAGCAATTATCTGTCAATTCTTAAAAAATTCAGAATGTTAAATCATTAACACTTTATGCCTGAGTTACAGGTATACGTAACTCTTTTGGCAAACTAAATGTAATATTTTCTTCGCGGCCATCCAACTCTTGCGGTGCTTTTGCACCCCAATCTTGTAAGCGCTGAATCACTTGCTTAATTAAAATTTCAGGTGCCGATGCTCCTGCAGTTACACCAATTTTTGTGTGCTCATTAAACCAGTCTTGCTGCAACTGATCGGCATTGTCCACCAAATACGCATGCTTACCCATCCGTTCAGCCAATTCACGTAATCGGTTCGAGTTCGAAGAGTTCGGTGAACCCACAACCAAAACAACATCACATTGCTCAGCCAGATCACGTACGGCATCTTGGCGGTTTTGAGTGGCATAACAAATATCATCTTTACGCGGCCCCTGAATTTCAGGAAACTTCTGACGTAAGGCATCAATGACTTTTGCTGTGTCATCTATAGAAAGCGTTGTCTGAGTTACAAACGCTACTTTTTCAGGATGCACCACTTTTAGATCAGCAACATCTTGTTCATCTTCAACCAAATAAATCGAACCACCATTTTTGGTGTCATATTGACCCATTGTCCCTTCAACTTCTGGGTGACCTTCATGACCAATCAAAATCGCTTCCACACCTTCACGAGCGTACTTGGTCACTTCTATATGCACCTTGGTCACCAAAGGGCACGTCGCATCAAAAACTTTTAGACCACGGCGCTCTGCTTCTTGTTGCACCGCTTTAGATACGCCATGGGCACTAAAGATCACGATATTATCGTCAGGTACTTCATCCAGTTCATCGACAAAAATTGCACCGCGCTGACGCAGATCATCGACCACAAATTTGTTATGCACCACTTCATGACGCACATAAATGGGTGGGTTAAAGCATTCGAGTGCACGGTTCACAATCGCGATGGCGCGATCAACACCTGCACAGAAACCGCGTGGATTAGCTAAAACAATTTCCATAGAATCCTCAATGCCCACTCAATTTTACGGGTATCACTTGAAATAAATGTAAACAATAGACGTCTGACTATTTTGTTTGGCGCGCGTCTGCTCTAAAATAGAGAAGATATTTTATCATATCAGGAAAAATATCATGTCGGGTCTCTTGTTTGTCGTTTCTGCTGCTTCGGGAACGGGCAAAACATCCCTCGTTAAAGCCCTGCTTGAACGTGTAAACAATTTACATGTCTCTGTTTCTCATACCACTCGTGGTCAGCGTCCTGGCGAATTAGACGGCGTACATTACCATTTTGCTAAAAAAGAAGATTTTCTATCTTTGGTAAATGAAGGCGGCTTCATTGAATATGCAGAAGTTTTTGGTAATTATTACGGTACTGCACAGCGCACAGTAAAAGAACAGTTGGCCAAAGGTCATGACGTTTTACTTGAAATTGACTGGCAAGGTGCTGAACAGGTTCGTAAACTTTTTCCTGAATCTAGACAAATTTTTATTCTTCCTCCGAGTCAGTTCGATTTACGTCAACGTTTATCCAATCGTGGTACAGACTCTGTTGAAGTAATTGAACATCGTCTTAGCTGTGCCGTAGAAGATATGCAGCAATACGTTAATTTTGACTATGTCATTATTAATGATGACTTTAATAAAGCACTGCATGACTTAGAGTCCGTTATTATTGCCAATCGTCTTGTTTTAAAACAACAAGCTATGCGCCATGAAAAACTGATTGAGAAATTAATCACCCCTATGGAACAGTGATTAAAACTTGAGTCTATAGACAAAGCACCTTATACTGCACAGTCTGTTAAAAATTTATATTCAAACGAGAATTCTTATGGCACGCGTAACCGTTGAAGATTGTTTAGACCATGTAGACAACCGCTTTGAGCTTGTACTAGTGGCAAGCAAACGCGCGCGTCAATTGGCACGTCAAGGTATCGAACCTACTGTTGAGTGGGACAATGACAAACCAACCGTTGTTGCTCTTCGTGAAATCGCAGCGGGTCACGTTTCTAAAGACATTTTGAAACAACGTGAACAAGACTACCAAACTTCAAGTTTAGACCTTGCACTTTCTGCAAATAACCTAAACTTAGACGGTTTTTCTTTCCAATAAGATAAACCTGACCTTAAAAGCCTAGTTTTTAACTAGGCTTTTTTTTATGGATTCTCTTTAATATTTTACTCAGAACAGTTATAACATAAGCTTAAGAAGTGCAAAGCAGGCGAAAAAGATTTTCATTTTTTTTAAACTAAAAAATTGACAAGTCATGCAATATGCATTTCATTAAAGTATTAACCGTTTCATTTGTAAATCAGTAGTAAAAGGGTGTTCTATGCCAGGCCCAATGGTCAGCCAAGCCAAGCAACAGTTAAATGTGATAATCGACGCTTACCTTTCAGTAAGTGATGTCGAACGCGTGCTTGAAGCTTGCGACTATGCGGATATTGCCCATGATGGCATTACTCGTAAAAGTGGCGAACCCTATATCCTTCACCCGATTGCGGTGAGCTGTATTTTGGCGCATATGCGCCTTGATGCGGAAACTTTAATGGCCGCTTTACTGCATGATGTCATCGAAGATACTGAATTTACCAAACAAGATATTACTGAAAAATTTGGCCTGACCGTTGCTGAACTCGTCGACGGTGTCACCAAACTCAGCCATTCTAGTGATAAAGAATATAATAAAGCCGCATCCTTCCGTAAAATTCTGCAAGCCACACTACAAGACCCACGTGTCATTATTATTAAACTAGCAGATCGCTATCATAATATGACCACACTAGGTGCTTTACGCCCTGACAAACGTGCTCGTATTGCCCAAGAAACCTTTGAAATTTTTGTACCTATGGCACGTCTTGTCGGTATGAATGAAATGGCCGACAACCTTGAACATTTGTGTTATCAAAATTTAGATTTAGATATGTATAACAATGTTCAAGAAGCTTTATTACAAACCAAACCGAAACGCTGCGAATACCAAACCAAGTGGGAAAACAACCTCACTACCCTACTTGAACAGCACCATATTTCAGGTCGAATTAAAAAGAAAAATAATAATATTGAATTACTTCGTCACTTTGTAAAAAACGATATCGATCTGCAAGAGCTCACCCATAGTCATGCCTTTGAAATTATTTTACAAAGTATCGCAGACTGTGACCGACTTGCAGACATCCTCAAAGAAAGCTTTAAAGTTTTAAATTACGCCGATCATATCCGTCGCCCACTCCCTGGTGGAAACCAGTCACTGATGATGCGCTTAAAAGGTGAAAAAACTATTTTGTCTCTGACCATCCAAACAGAGCTGATGCGTAAAGCAGCGCGCTTTGGTGTGGTCCTCGGTGAAAATGCACCGCAAGCTTGTCGTTCAGCGATCCAAGCCTCCATGCAAAATTTAAACGTGTTAGTCGATGGCGCATGTGCAAAGACCACATTTAGTGAATTACTGGATTATCTACATCAAGAAAAAATTTGGGTTTATACCCCACACGGTCATTTGCATGAACTCCCTCAGGGTGCAACAGCTGTTGATTTTGCTTATTCAGCAAGCTTATTTTTGGGCAACCATGCTGTTGGTGCGAAAATTAATGGGGAAACCAAGCCCCTTTCAACACCATTACTAAGTGGTCAAGTGGTTGAAATTATCACCGATGTTCTTGCAACACCGAATCCTGACTGGCTCAGCTTTATTAATACCCAAAAAGCCCGTCGTGCATTACAAAATATCCTTCGTGACCAAGACCAAGACGAACAACGTTTAGTTGGTCAGCAAGCTTTAAATCGCGCATTAAAACTCTTTAACCGTTCTGTGAGTGATTTGACATTAGCCGATTGGGAAAATGTACTGAATTGGCGTCATTTAAATGATAAAGAACAATTATTTGAACAGATTGCCGTGGGTGACTTACTACCTCAATTGGTTGCCAATCATTTATATGCTCAAGACACCATTCAGACTTCAAACTCTGCACGCTTGATCTTGGGCACTGACGGTGTCGATGTTAAATATGCGCACTGCTGCAACCCCGTTTTAGGCGATCCAATTCAAGGTCATTTATCACGTCGTGGTTTAATTGTGCACCGTTCACGTTGTCATAATTTATTACATGAACAGCATTTACATCCTGAAAATATCATGCCTTTACACTGGACCACAGAAGACAGTGAAGACATTAGTTTTACAGCCTATTTATGCCTAAACATGCTGTTAAATGATGAGCAAATTTCAGAACTGATCTATCTATGCCGTAAAGAAAAAGTCGGTGTAGAGACTGTCCGCTCACATGAAGAAAAAACCTATGTGAATATTGTTGTACATAACCGTAAACAAATTGCCGAAATTATCCGTAATTTAAGAATGCATTTTGGCTTCCCACGCATCAGTCGTTTGGCACAACCTGTTGCCATTGCTGAGCCTGCGAAAGTTGCCAGCTAACCTGACACCGCTTATTTATATGTGCTGTATCTGTGATGATAATAGGAGAAATAGATGTCCCGCCAGGTAATCCATACTGAAAATGCACCCGCTGCAATTGGTACTTACTCACAAGCCATTTTAGTGGGCGACACTTTGTATTTATCAGGTCAAATTGGCTTAGATCCATATAGCATGGAGCTGGTAGAAGGCATTGAAGCTCAAATTCGCCGTGTATTCGACAACTTAAAAGCGGTATGTGAAGCTGCAGGTGGTACGCTAGCAGATATCGCTAAGCTGAATATTTTCCTCACTGACCTTTCTAACTTCCAATTGGTCAACCAAATTATGGGCGAATACTTTGCTCAACCCTACCCTGCACGCGCAGCACTCGGTGTAGCCAGCCTTCCAAAAGGTGCACTAGTTGAAATGGATGGCGTGGTGATTATTAATCAATAATTTAGTAAACTCTGATTAAGCCTTTCGCGAAATATCTCATACTAAAAGATCAAAAGCCTTTCATGGAAATCTGAGCATTACTCAGATTTCCGCTTAAATGACATTTTTTTATTCAAAAACTCAATCAGCATTATAGTATTTTTAAATGATTTTTATTGACAAACGATAATAATTATCAATAATATTACTTATCCCATTTATTCACTTGGTTTTATTTCATGTACGTTTGTTTGTGCCGTGGTATTACTGATCAAGACATTAAAGATGCAATTGCCAATGGTGCAGAAAGCTATCGTGAAGTTCGCGATATGCTCGATTTAGGCACCTGTTGTGGTCGCTGTGCTCCTGAAGCACGCATGATCATCAGTGATGAAGTTGCACAAATTGCAGCCCGTATCGCAATTGCTGCTTAAACCAAGTTTTTAAGTTTCATCAACAATCATAATTATAAAACCAATGGTTTTAGACCATTCCTCCTCCCCCGCTTCTGACTCTAAGCGGGTTTTTATTTATTAAAGTCCTGAGAATTAGCGCCTTGTTTTGATTGTGATTTTCATTTGCTGTTCTATAAAATACTCGCTATAAAATGTCTTCTTGTTTAAGATATTTCTTATCTTGTTATATTCGCACGGCGCAGCTGGGCTAAGCATATTTGATGGAGCAAAGGCAATGAAAGGCAATCGTGATGTAATCAATCAGTTAAATCAGGTGCTGTACCATCATTTGACTGCAATCAACCAATATTTCCTGCATTCCCGCATGTTTAACGACTGGGGCATTGAACAGTTAGGCGCGGCGGAATACAAAGAATCGATCCGCCAAATGAAACATGCCGATAAAATTATTGAACGCATTTTATTTTTAGAAGGCCTGCCGAATTTACAGCATTTAGGCAAATTGTATATCGGCCAGCATACTGTTGAAGTATTAAATTGCGATATCCGTAAAGTCAAAGAAAATATTGAAGCGATTCAACAAGCCGTGGCTTTGGCTGAAATGCACATGGATTATGTAACACGCGACTTGGTTCAAGAAATTCTAGAAAAAGAAGAAGAATGGCTGGACTGGGCTGCTACACAGTTAGACTTAGTGGAAGCTGTGGGCGCTGAAAATTATATTCAGAGTCAGATTTGAGATTAATTGATTAATATAAAAAAACCTGCTTAAGCAGGTTTTTTTATACTTTCATAGTTACAAAATTATCAACCGCATCATAAAGCACAAAAACCTATAAACTTACAAACACGCTTCTTGCTTAAATTTAGGTATAAAATCTAAGCTATAGCGGCACTTCCAGTTGCCATTTAAATCCCTGTCAAAATAAATGACCCGATCACTCAGCGCAGATGATGCTTTTCCTAGAATTTTACATTCAAAAGCTGGAGCCGATACCCCATCGATAGGTTCATAAACTTTATATAAACAAAAATTTGACTTCTTATTTAAAAATACATTCTCAACAGTAAAAGAGCGGACACCAAAAACGGACGCACTATTTAATATTAATTCATATTGAAGCTTACCGCCCTTCAGTTCAGCTAAAATAGAATTTACTTGAGCTTTAACTATATAATTTTGATAATTATAAACACTAAGAGCTGCTAAAATGGAGATAACCGCCACAACAATAACAAGTTCCAGCAATGTAAACCCTATCTCATAAGTTTTCATAAAAATTCCTTATTTTTTTCAAAATAAGCAATTTTTATGCCAAGTAAATTACCAGTAAAATCAACATCTTAAAATTTTTATATTTTAATTGAGTCAATTAATCACAAAATTTGTCATTAAATTACACTAATACTCATTCAGGCCTAAGATCAACTATATTTACGATCTGTTTCTCTTTACGATTGATCAAAACAACCATGTCAATATTGTATGTTTTTAAAGGCAGCCAAGCATCTGCCTTCATGTTATTCTTCAACGCGTCTTTAATTTTATCTTTATCATTTAATCCGTTTAAATCATTTAAATCTTTAGACTTCCTTACTATCTCCGACTCCGCCGTGTCTAAGGTTTTATAAAATGCCGGCATTTGAGCGCGAGAATACCCTTGATTCATTTCTTTAAACATTTCGCTATACTTTTTCTCATCATCCCTCGAATATTCAGCTGCAACAAATTGCGGTTTAAACCATGACAACTTTTTGAATTGAGCAGCAACAGTACCGCCTTTGTCATCAATAATTTCATTTTTTCTTACCAAATCAAAATTATTACCTGTATAAACCACCCAAACAGGCCGTGTTTTTTCTAATGAGTACACCCCATAAGCCATTGCTAAACATTGAAAGAAAATGATCACCGCTAAATCTATTTTTAAAGTTTTTTTCCCTTTTTTATATACTAGAAACCCCAATAAAGGCCCCAAAATAATATCGACTATAATAACCATCCATAGAATATTGACAGCGCCAAGAGCCTTTGCCAGCGGTGCTGGATACCAGACAAAAAATACCCACCCCAAGATAAAACCAGACACTAAAACTGATAAAGCTAAATGTTTACAAAAAAAATGCAATCTGCTTTTTTCAAACATAAAAAACACCTAGAGCTATAACTCTTTATTTAATCAATGGAAAATATTCGTTTTGCAATGATAATCTTATTTCATCTATAACTGCATTTCTTTTTTTCTCACTGGTATAGCCATTGCTTAAACCCACAAGCACACCGCCGCGCTCATCAACTAATGCATAACCTGTAAAACCTGGGTAACTGCCAGTATTGCCATATAATTGAAAGCCACCTTCATAGAGCTTCTGCATTAATACGCCCCGGCTGCAGCTGCTACCATTTCTGCAATGATAGATATCTTGGTTGAAAATATATTCCTTGCCAAATTCACTTACAAAATATTGATATAATCTTGCTAATTCATCGGCACGCCCTGAAAGTCCAGATACAGCGCTCAATGCCTGCATATCTCTCGTAAGCCTAAAATCAGGGATGTAATTATAAAAATCATCATAGCCAACTTCATCTTCTAAGTAATCTTGATCTATAAACTTAAAGTGATTATCAGGTACTGATTTATTCAAAAAACTCATTGCAAGCTGTCTATATTCAAGCTGAGTTTGGCGCTCAATAACTGCACCCAATAAACAGTAGCCTAAATTTGAATAAATTGCCTGCTCACCTGGCGGATATTGAAGCTCTATTTCACTTAGCCTGTTTAAATTTTTTGGACACCATACTTGATCTTTCTGCTGAAACATTGGCTCACCCGTCACATACCGATCAAAACCAGCCTGATGACGCATCAAATCAATTATTAGAATCTTGCCCATTCTTTCATCTACTGGCTTGCTTTCATGTGTAAAACTAAAAGCCTTATCATTTAAATCCAGCGCCGCATGTTTTGCCTGCTCTAAAATGAGCGCGCTGGTCAATGCTTTGGTTATACTGGCATAAACAAACCGTGTGTCCTTGGTTATTTCATTGGCATCATCAAAGGACGCCTTACCGCCAACAACACATGTAAATTGCTGCTTCTCAGGAGAGATATAACTGACTTGACTTGCATAAGCTTCAAAATTTTGAATATTTTTAATAATCGTTTTTTTTAACCACGAAGGCGCATTGGCATCACATTTTATTTCTTTAAAATGCAATCTTAACTGAGCCGCATAATAATGATATTGAATACGATGCTGCCAGTCCCTGCGCTCAACATACACATAAGCCCCAAATACAGTCAGCCCTACCAGCAAAATGACCGTAAGGATATTAATAATTATTTTCTTCATAAAGTTCTCAAAATAAAAAAATGCACTCAGATGAGTGCATTTTTAATTCATAATAAAAATTATGAAGCAGGAGTTTGACTACCAGAACCGCC
The DNA here is from genome assembly GCF_013418285.1 of Acinetobacter sp. YH12152. NCBI lineage: Bacteria > Pseudomonadati > Pseudomonadota > Gammaproteobacteria > Moraxellales > Moraxellaceae > Acinetobacter > Acinetobacter sp. YH12152. The sequence continues at coordinate 59,082 of NZ_VPCH01000006.1, read as the reverse complement.
TGTAGAAGTTGGGTGTGGGCAGTTTTCAGGTAGGAATTTTGCATCGATTGTGTCTTGAGCTGAACAAGTCCAAGTGCCTGCATTTGCAGCAGTGTATGCAGCACGAGACCAAGTGATCGTTTTAGTGCTTAGCGCGCCGCTTGCACCCTTACCAAATTTACCTTGAATTGTTGAATTACCATCTGCACGGTTAAATGTAATCAACATACCTGTCGTAGTTAAAGAACCTTGGGTAGTCGGAACTGTAGCCGGAGCTGTAGGTGTATCGCCTTGTTTAAACAAAGATGACTCTGTAATTGTAAAAGTACATTCTTTGCTGTCTGTTAAGCAAAGATCAACAATCGTTTTATAGTTGCCTAATTCACCAATCGCACGAGTAACTTGAGATTTAGTGACATAGTTTTGGTACTGAGGAATCGCAATCGCAGCAAGAATACCGATAATCGCAACAACGATCATTAATCAAAATCATTCCATAAGTCACTTTATATGGACACGCTCCAAACTGTTGAATTCTATTCATTTATTCCATTTTATATTTTGTCCATATAGACATGCTTTTATAACGACAATTTTTTCACGTTTGTCCATATCCTCAAAAAACACGTAAGGTGTTAAAAACATGTTTTAGTCCGCCTAATTAAAAATGAGCAGTCACCAAAATATATTTTTGTATTCATACCGACCTTAAAACTTTATGTTTGTTATGCGTCATACAAAATATAAAAATTTTATGCTTAAAAACAGATGAATGATGACCAACAATGAATGTATAGAAATACATCTAGATGCTTAAACAAAGCAATTGGCAAAACGAGCTGCCGTTGCGCTGGGTTACGCTACATTCACCGAGTTTTTTATTTATTTAATTCAAAATCACGCACCGCAAGTTTTACAAGAACACTTTCAGATTCAGTTAAGTCATGCCCAGTTCAAACAATTTGTTGAAATATGCCAAACTCAAAATAAAGTCCCTACCCGATTAAAACAGGCTGCTCAACTTTTAGATAAAGAAAACTTTTAAGGAGTAGAATTGAAAGTCATCACATATGCAGAACTACAAGAAAATTTAGTGGATATACTCGATTACATTATAGACGATCACGCACCTGTACTTATTAATAGAGAAGATAAACAAGCCGTGGTGCTCTGATAAGTCTAGATGAATACAAAGTATTTGAAGAAACAGCGTACCTACTCAGAAGTCCTGCCAATGCAAAACGGTTACGCGATTCAATTGCGCAAATTAAAGCAGCACAAATAAATGAGTCATAAACTCATTTAAAAAATGAACTTTAGTTATACAGATGACACTGGAAGTGGCTGTGTATTAAAAAAACACTTAATTTTGGGCTTTAAACTCAACCTCAACTCGAACTTAAAAAGAATTTACCAGAAAATTGTGTGACTCGAATCACACAATGACAATATTTGTCCAAAATATAAAATTCAACCTGACAAAAATTGTCACTTTTTAGCAAAAATATACAGCAAATTTTATAGTCTGATTTTTTTATGTATAAGATGCTGTTTTTCTATATAAATTGTCTATAATAAAAGTTGGCACGTTTAGTGCTAAGATTAAAATAGCTTACAAAGCTTATAATTAAATTAACAACATCTGTGGAGAATGTTATGAACACAATGCAGAAGGGCTTCACGCTCATCGAACTTATGATTGTTGTCGCTATTATCGGTATTTTGGCTGCAATAGCGATTCCAGCTTATCAAGATTATACAATTCGCACCCAAGTATCAGAAGGTATCAGCTTAATTTCTGGTGCCAAAAATGGTGTACAAGATTTCTGGTCAGACCGTGGTCGTTTTCCAGCTAGCAATACTTCAGCTGGTTTAACAGCAGCATCTTCAATTATGGGTACTTATGTAGCATCAGTTGGTGTAGGTGCTGGTGGTGCGATTACCGCACATTATGGTCGGAATGTGAATGCTAAAATTTCTGGTAAATCATGTACTGCAACGCCTCGTGATGCTGGCGGTAGTGTTATATGGTCAGGTAAATGTAACTTTGATGACAAATGGGTACCTAAAGCGTTCCGTTAATTGTTAGCTTGGCTACATGAGGGGAGTGTTCATTAATGGACACTCTTTGTTTTTATGGATAGCATTAAGATTATGAAAGATAAAATTAACACACAAAAACACTCCATTTATGGATTACTTATTATCACATTTTTTGTGGGAGTATTTTATTTTATTTATAATCAGGCATATGGTTTAAATTGGCAGTTTGATGATTTTGCGAATTTAAAAGGGTTATCCGATGTTAACACCAAACAAGGTGCTTTAAACTTTATTTTTGGTGGAAATGCAGGGCCAACTGGCAGACCTATTTCATTGCTTACTTTTATACCAGACTATTTGTATTGGCCAAATAATCCATGGGGATTTATTAAAAGTTCACTATTATGGCACTTAATGAATAGCGGTCTTATCTTTTTATTAGTCCTTAATATTTTTAGAGCAAGTGAAACTTTCAAAAATACCCCACTCTATTATGCTTTAGCTGTTACTATGTTATGGGCTTTAGCACCTATTCATAGTAGTGCAATTCTTATGCCTGTACAAAGAATGACATTAATTTCAAGCTTTTTTATACTTTTAACGCTTGTGTTATATAGTTACATGCGTCTTCATCTATCAGAAAATCGACCAATAATAAATTTTATTTTATTTACAACCATTATTTTAACAGGAAGCTTATTAGCTGTTTATTCAAAAGAAAACGGTATTGTCGTCTTAACCTTGGTTGCATTAATTGAATTATTTTTTTATAAGAATAAACTTATTCCAACCTATCATAAGTTATGGAAATTTTGTATATATAGCCTATTAATTTCTGTGCCTATTTTTATGCTAGGATACTTTTTTGATCGTTATGAAGGTATTGTTTCAAGCTTTAATAATTATCGTGGAAGATCATTATTGGACCACCTTGCGACACAAGCTGTAGTCCTTTGGGAGTATATTCGTCTTATTTTTTTACCTAGAGCATCATTACTTGGTCCATATCATGATGGACATGTCATATATCAGTGGACAATGTGGCAACCTTGGCTTGCATTGCTTTCCTTTGTAGGAATTATTATTTCAGCAGTATATTTTTATTATATAAAATCTAGTATTTTTGCAAAATACATTTTATTTTCTATATTATTTTATTTTGCATGCCATCAAATTGAATCAACCTTTATCCCTTTAGAGGTTTATTTTGAACATCGAAACTATATTGCTTGTTTAGGTTTTATCATATTAATTATTTTTATCCTAAAAATAGGACTAACCTATGCATCTTCAAAACTCATTCCTATTTTTATTTTCACACTTTTCTGTCTGTATAGCATATTCAATTTGCAGCAAACAACTTCACTATGGGGAGATCGTCTCCTTTCAGCTGAAATATGGGCAACAAACTTTCCAGAGTCCACACGAGCTGTACAAGCATTAGCGTGGTATTATCATACAGCTGGTTTTCAAGATGCCTCTCGAAAGGTACTAGAAGATTTTTATGTAACCCATCCTAACAATATTGGTATTGGTATACAAACACTACTCAATAACTGTATGCTTGGAGATAATCAGCTCATCCAAATAAGATTAAAAAAATTGGAATCACATCTATCTTCACTCAGTGTTCCAATGGGAATAACAACCCACTTAGCAAGTTTAGGAAATAAAGTTCGAAAAAATGAGTGTGGAAATATTAGTTTAAATCAGTATGAAAACTTTCTTAATAAAGTACTGAAAGATACTAATATTAATAAGGTTTCTATTGTCCGTCATCATGTAAATTTTGAACTAGCACTTACATATTATGAGATGGGAAAGTTTGATTTATATACTCAATATGCGAAACAAGCATTTTTTGATTACCCTTCATTAAGCATTGCCCAAATCATTGCTTTACGCCTTTTTGAGCATCAGCAATTACAAGAAGCTATCTTATGGATTGATGAGGCTTTACTGCATGCTCCAAATAATCTAAACCAGTTAAGCTGGAAGATTAGCTTAGGAAGTTTAAAAGAAATGCTACTCAAATTTGATAGGCAAATTCAAACAAATAACTTTGAAAATATTTATGATGGGTTACGATAATATGATGGTAAAACATAGCAGAAAAATAAGTGTGATCTTGCCTGCGAAAAATGAATCAGGTGCTGTTGGAAAGACAGTGTCAGATATTTTACAACTCGGGTTGGTTGAAGAAATAATTGTTGTCAATGATGGTTCAACAGATCGTACCAAAGAGGTTGCAGAACAAGCTGGAGCAAAAGTAGTCACCCATTCCTACTCTAAAGGTAATGGTGCTGCCATTAAAACAGGAGCAAGAACTGCAACAGGTGATGTGATTATTTTTATGGATGCCGATGGACAGCATAATCCACAGGATATTCCCCGATTAATTGAAAAGATTGAACAAGGTTATGATCTAGTTGTCGGCGCAAGGCAGAAAGGTTCTCAGGCAAGTATAGGACGTGGTGTTGCCAATGCTTTATATAATAATCTTGCAACTTATATGACTGAACAAAAAGTAGAAGACTTAACTTCAGGATTTCGTGCTGTTCGTGCAGACAAATTCCGTGAATTTTTATATTTACTGCCAAATGGTTTTTCTTATCCAACTACTAGCACCATGGCTTTTTTCCGTGCAGGTTACTCAGTAACTTATGTTCCTATACATGCAGCAAAACGCATAGGTAAAAGTCATATTCAACCCCTGAAAGACGGGGTACGCTTCTTTTTAATTATTTTTAAAATTGCCACGCTATTCTCACCTTTAAAAATGTTTCTTCCAATCGCGATTCTCCTATTTATGATTGGAACGGGCTGGTATGGCTATACTTTGTGGGATGCAGGTCGTTTTACCAATATGAGTGCACTACTCTATACAGGGAGTGTAATGGTGTTTTTGATGGGACTGATTAGTGAGCAGATAACGGCGTTGATGTATAAAGATGATAAATAATAAATGAAAACCGATATTAAAAGATTCTGGCAAATGCTAACTAAGCAGGAAAAACGCCATTCGGTGTTGATGCTTATGCTGGTGGTGTTAATGGCCTTTGCGGAAACAGCAGGCGTAGTGTCCATCATGCCGTTTTTGTCGGTGCTGGCCCGACCCGATATCGTGCAAGACAATGCTGCCCTGAGCTGGCTCTATAACCAGTTTGCTTTTAACAGCAATCAGGAATTCATCACTGCGCTGGGTATTGCCTCCATCGTGCTGGTGGTCGGCTCATCCGCATTCAAAACCGTTACCCTGCATCTGGTTAACTGGTTTACATTTTTGCTGCGCCACAGCATCAGCGCACGCTTGCTGTCCGGCTATTTGCACCAGCCCTATGAGTTTTTTCTCACATACAACCCGTCAGAGCTCAGCCGTAATGTGCTCTCAGAAATCGACCAGCTACAAAACGGCCTCATCAAGCCCGTCTCCCAGCTCATCGCACAAGGTGCCGTGGCACTGGCCATGATGTTGCTGCTGTTCATTTACAACCCCTGGATTGCTTTAAGCGCCGCTGTCGTCATCGGCCTACTCTACGGACTCATCTACTTACTTGTGCGCAAACGGCTCGATACCACCGGCACAGAACGACAAACAGCCAACGGCCAGCGCTTTCAGGCTTGTAACGAAGCCTTGGGCGGCATTAAAGATGTCAAGATTACCCACGCCAGCGAAGCCTACCAGCAGAAATTCAACCTCTCCTCCCGTGACTTTTCACGGCATCAAGCCAATGCCGAAACCCTAAGCCAGTCACCGCTCTATATGGTGGAAACCGTCGGTTATAGTGGGCTGATTATTTTGGCCTTAATCCTCATGAAGCAGAGCAACGACATTGGCCAAGTATTGCCCGTGCTGGGCTTGTATGGCTTTGCCGCCTACCGCCTGCTGCCATCGGCGCAAATCATGTATCGCGGCTTTGCCCAGCTGAAATTTTCATCCGCAGCACTGGACACCATTCACCAGCACCTTAGCCTGCCACGCCTAGAAAACCGCTCGGCTTCCACGGCACTGGTGCCGCAACAAGAAATTCGCCTACAGGGCATTCACTTTGCCTACCCATCAGCCCCAGATAAAGCAGTTTTGCAAGATTTTGACCTCGTCATTCCAGCCAACACCAGCGTTGGCATCGTTGGCAAAAGCGGCGCGGGTAAAAGCACCGTGATGGACTTGCTACTGGGCTTGCTGGAGCCGCAGGCGGGCACTCTCTCTGTCGATGGGCAAGTCATCGACAGCAGCAACATTCAAAACTGGCAGGCCGCCATCGGCTATGTGCCGCAGCATATTTACCTGGCCGATACCAGCATTGCCGAAAACATCGCCTTTGGCGTGCCAGTAGCCGATATTGACATGCAAGCCGTAGAGCGGGCTGCCAAAGCCGCACAGATACATGACTTCATCAGCACCGAACTGCCCGACGGCTATCAAAGCCGGGTGGGCGACCGAGGGATTCGTCTCTCAGGCGGGCAAAGACAGCGCATTGGCATTGCCCGTGCCCTGTATCGAGATCCCCCAGTCTTGTTGATGGATGAAGCGACGAGTGCATTGGACAACGACACCGAAGCCGCCTTGAATCAAGCCGTCAACGCCTTGACTGGGCAAAAAACCATCGTTATCATTGCGCATAGAGAAAAAACTTTAGAAAAATGCAACCAAACAAAATGGCTAATGTAAATCAAAATCATATGAGATTAAATAAATTCAATATTCACATTTCCGCCCGGAAACTTTGGGTAAAATTTGCAATCAAAATATTAATGAATAACATTAGCAAAAACCAAGAAAAAAAATGGCATGAAATTTTGCAAAACAATCTTGCCGCCTACCCGGACGATGATATTGGAAGAGAAATTGCAATCTTCGGGAACTACGAGGAACTAGAGATTTCCACAATTGAATATTTGATTGACGCGGGAGTGATAAGCATCAACAAGAATTCTATCTTTATGGACATTGGGGCCAATATCGGAATCTATACCTGCAGGTTAAATGGAAAATTTCCATCAATTTATGCTTTTGAGCCCCACCCAATAACATCTGATTTGTTAGAGTTTAACTTAAAGAGTAACAATATAGATAATGTGAAACTTTATAGGTATGCGCTCTCGGATGAGAGTAAAGACCTTCTTCTTGTTGATGAATTAAAACAAAATCGTGGTGCATCAAGCATAAAAGAAGGAAATCAGACTAAAAATAATCAAAAGTCCTATTCTATAAAAGCAAAAAAAGGAGATGACATCCTTACAAGCCAAGAAATTGACAAAGTGGCTTTCATAAAAATTGATGTTGAGGGTCATGAAATTTCAGCCATCAAGGGATGTCAGGATATCATCTTAAAATCAAAACCAGTGATTGCATTTGAAGCCAACAATCCAGATAAGAATGGCATCCTTATGGATGAATTGTCAAAATTAAATTATGATATATTCGTAACCATCCAACCAAAAAAACGGAATGTAATGAAAATATTTCATGAAATAAGGCATTCTATATTTGGGAGAAATTACTCATTTCATCAGGTCAATAGAAATGACATAAGCACCACCAAATACCAAATAGTTTTTGCAATTCCATCACGAGAAAAAATCTCGTATTATTAAATATACTTTAAACAAGAAGATCTTGCTTACATCAAAAAAAGACAATCTTTTTGCGAGAGCGTTAAGGATATAAACCCTATCGACATCAAAGCCATTCAAGTCGTCAGCCAGATGTTTCATGTGGATATATTTTTTTATAGGCAAATCAGCTTTCTCCACCCAGCTAGCATGAAAATGGTGCGTTGCATAATTAGGCCGAACATCTAAGCAAAAAAATTCAGCTGGGTAGATGTGGATCGAATTTAAACCATCCGAACCTATTTGCAATTCATTCAAATTCGGATCAATCTTAAATTGATGAATTAAAATTTCCGTGATGGTTCGTGTATTGGGCTCTTGATCAGATTTATAGACTCTATCTTTATAATAAGCGAGCATACCCGCCAGCAAACTATGCCCGGCAATAGAACCCCATACAGCAGTCATTGGCGTACCTCTGATCTCAAAACCAGAAAATGCTTCATGCACCAAAAATTCATCAATCCCCATTTTAAGCTCAACATCCGTATCCAGATATACACCGCCCTCTGTATAAAGAGCAAAAACACGAACATAATCAGAGACAAATGCAAATTTGCCTACCGCATAGGCTGACTTGGTGAACGGATGTGAACTCACATCGAAATTAGTCTCACTCCAAAGCTTGATTTCATAATCAGGGCAATGCTTTTCCCAAGTATCAATGAAAACAAGTAATTCTTTTGGCATTTCTTTGCCACCGAACCAGCAATAATGTATTTTTTTTGGTATCATCACGACAGCCTCTGAAATATAATTAAATATCAATTATTCATTAAAGAAAAATCTAGAGCGGATTTTTAAGATAACTGCAAAATAAACTAACAACTTAGTAAAATTATTGATTAAAAGTTGTGGCAAGCCATCTTTATACACCCTCCTTAAAATCCCATCAACTCGCCTATCCGCCTCCAAACTGCTGAGCTTCAAATCTACAGGATGTCTAAATTTTTCACTGTAAAAAAAATCAACTCTATTAGGCAGAATTTTGTTCCAAGCATCAGCCCTAGTAAGACAAGTTGATTGAGAGGAAATAATCAGCTTAGCCGTTTCAGTGTCTAGCGAGTAACAGCAGGTCCTAAATAAAAAACGGCGTGCTACTTTGGAGACCTGCCACAACGCACTGCTCACTTGGCTGCCAATCAGATATTTTGTATTCTTGAGTCCTTCTTGCCCACCCAAGACGACCAAGCCATTTAATTCATTGTTTCTTAACAGTGCAATTACCTCATCAAAATCAGCATCCTCGCCAATGATGTCATCTTCAATGATGATGCAATGCTCATTGCCTGATTGCAAAAAATTTTCTAACACCAGCAAATGTGATATTGCACAACATTTTTCACCCTGTGTCAGCGGCCTTCTTTTGTCGCTTGGGCATGGCTTATCATATTTCGCAATCAGTTCTGCGTTGCTGGCATCTTTTGCATCCACAGCATCAATAATATGAAATTGCGAATAATATTTAGGAAAGCGTTTTTGCATCGCCTCACGCCTAGCTGCATCTCGCTTGAGGCTAATCATATAAATTCGCATCAAGTATTCTCCTTGAGCGTATTCACGATTTGCTGCGCCGCCATTCCATCCCCATACGGCATACAGACTCTGGCCATGCTGCGGTAGTGCTGGGCATCATCGAGCAGGCGGCTGACGGCTTGCACGATGTGCGCCGTATCGGTGCCGACCAGCTCTGCGACGCCTTCGGCGACGGGTTCGGGCCGTTCGGTGGTTTGGCGCAGCACCAGCACGGGTTTTCCGAGGGCGGGGGCTTCTTCTTGCACGCCGCCGCTGTCGGTCAGGATAATGTGCGCCGACTGCATGGCCGCCACAAAGTCAAAGTAGTCCAAGGGCGGCACCAGCTGCACCCGAGGATGCTCACCAAACATACTGTGAGCTAGTTCGTACACATGAGGATTAGGGTGAACCGGATAGAGCACCCGCACATCGGGGTACTGCTCCAGTAGTTGCAGCACGGCATGAAATACCGCTTGCAGCGGCTGGCCAAAATTCTCACGCCGATGGGCAGTCAGCAATATCAGGCGGTCGGCGGATGGGGCCGTTGTCCCCGCTTGGGCGACTGTTTGCAGCAGGGTATCAATGCAGGTGTTGCCAACCAGATGAATGGCGCTTTCAGCAATGCCCTCTTGCCGCAAGGCGTTTGCAGCGCCGGCTGTGGGCGCAAAGTGCCAACGGCTGATGCGTGAGACCATTTGCCGGTAGCCCTCTTCTGGGAAGGGGTGGTCGAGCTTGTGGGTTCGTAGCCCAGCTTCTATATGACCAAACGGCACACGGCCATGAAACGCCGCCAGCGCTGCACCAAAGACGGTGGCCGTGTCGCCCTGCGCCAGCACGGCATAGGGATTTTCTTGCTGAATAATCTCAGCCAGCTCTGGCAGCATGCGTGCCAGCACTTGGTCTGGGCTTTGCCCCGGCTGCATGAGATTGAGGTCGTAATCAACCGCAACACCAAAGCGGGTCAGCATTTGGTCGAGCATGTCACGGTGCTGGGCAGTGACGACAACGATGCAACGTGCCCAGTTGCTGCTTTGCAGGGCGCGAATGACGGGAACCATTTTTATGGTCTCGGGCCGAGTGCCAAAAATGCACAGAACGGTTTTACGCTGGGTCATGGGTTAGCCTTTTCAAGTCTTGTTCTAGGGTGGAGGTAATGCCGCTCCAGTAGATGTTTTGTGGCGCAGCGGCCAACTTACGGTCTAGCAGTTGTTGGGCCAGTGCAGTGGCCAAGCTGCTGGGCTGGCTGGGTTCTGCCAAATACGGATCAAGCTCTTGCGCTTGCTGCGGGAAGTTCGCCGTGAGATTGGGCGAACGGGTGGCAACAATGGGGCGCTGGCAGGCCATGGCTTCGGCAATTTTGTTGGATGCGCCAGCATCCATGAAAGGCGAGCGGCGATAGGGCACAGTCAGCACATCACAAGCAGCCAACGCATAGGGCACATCTTGAAACGGCACATTGCCCAGATAGTGAATGCCATCTTGAGTGAGGTCAAGGTCAGCGGCAGCTTTGCCGCCCAACAGCAGTTCTATGTTCTGCCCTTGTTTACGCAACAGCTGCACGGCGGCAATGAGGTCTTGTACACCACGGTCTGGCTCCATGCTGCCGAAATAGCCCACATAGCAAGCATCAGCGGGAAGTTGTAGTTTTTGTCGTGCCAGAGCTTGGTCTATCGGGCGAAAGTGCTCGGCATCTATACCGTTGCTCAAAATAGCATCTATGCCGTCTTGCCCTAGGTCGCGCAGTAGTGCATGACTGGCAAACAGGCGCATGTCGGCTTTTTTCAGTAGATAACCAAACAGATCAAAACCAAAAGGCCGTACATAGCCGCCAAACTCGTCATATTTGTCATACACGTCAAATACAAACTTGGTCTTGAGTTTTTGTGCCAGCCGATAGGCCATGAATGCGATGTAGCAATCACCGCTGGCTATTACAACGTCCACAGCAGGACGCTGGCGGCTTTGTTGCCAGTAATGCGTAGCTAATGACAGGTTTTTTACAGGCGTGGAGGTGATACTTAATGTATCATTCTGAGTCGTGATGGTTTGCTTGCTGTGATAATCCACCAGCCATAATGTTACGTTGTTATTTTTTGCTAGGTGCAGTGGGAATTGGTAGTTGCGTCCAAATTTCTCCAGCAGGGCGTCACGATTAGTGTTAAAGCGCTTACCTATAAATAAAATATTTATCATATTCTTGAGCACACACTTTTAACCTTACTACCAAAACGCCCCCACTCAAACTGCCTCGCAAAATCTTGGATGTTCTCTTTTGGTAGAGGAACAGCTAATAATGCAATAACTTGTTTACTCAGCTGGCTATAGTTGTTCTTTTCGACAAGATAACCCGAGATACCTTCCGCTACCGCATCCACAATACCACCTGTAGCAAAGGCTACTGTAAGTAAACCATGTGCTGCGGCTTCAATAGCCACCATTCCAAATCCTTCAGGATCATCAGGAATATGCCGTACAGGGAACACATGTACATCTGCAGCTTCATAAATAGTCGCAAGCTGCTCATTATCGGTAATTACCCCTAAAAATAGAATATGATTTTCAATCTGATTTTTTCTTGCTGCTTCTAAAATTTCTTCACGATTCTGTAGCCCTGCACCCAAAGAGTTTTTAGGCGACTCTCCAACTACAACCAAAATTACATTTGGTTCCTGCTGAACAATATAAGCTAATGAGCTTTCTACAAATTCTTTCAAACCTTTACGAGTGGTTAAACGACCAACAGATAACAATATTTTTTTATGTTCTAAATTATATTTTTCCTTAAAAGACTGGATCGCATTTAAGGGCTGAGCTGTTACAGGCAAAGTCACACCAGGATGTACAATACTGATGTCTTTTTCTAATACACCTGAATTCAGTGCCAATATCTTCGTGGGTGTACTATTTACAATTACACAATCCATGCGTTTAAAAAAAGGAACCCAAATTTTTTGATACACCCAATGAGCAGCAGTAATATCAAAACCATGCAGGTAAACAACTGCTTTAGCACCCGTAAGCCTGCTGACTAACCAAACTAAAGGAGCAGTTAAACCGCTTCCAGCAATAATCACATTTGGCTTAAAGCACACAGCAGTCCAAAAAGCTTTGCACAATGCAATCAACATAAATAACACGAGAGGCTTTAAAGGTGACTCCAAAACCTGAATGTTTTTAGGTTTAACTGCAGCAGCACCTGTAGGACCAACGACTTTAACCTCTGCATATTTACTCAGCTCGTCTGCCATATGCCAGTTTAGACGCTCCATCCCCCCAACCAAAGGTGGTAAATTACGTGTTATAAGAAGAATACGTTGCTTCTTCATTTTTTAATTTTTCCCCAATTAAAAACCTACCTTTGAAATACTTAAACCTTAATTGTCGTAAATATTTCCTAAGATAAAAGAATGAACAAATATAGCACTTTACCCTGTAACTGGAAAAAGAAATAAAAGACTAAAAAGCCACTAAATTACCAAACTTAGTGGCTATCTCAATTATAAAGTTCGGACACTTTGCCTCAACTCAAAATTTTCCAGCAACAGCGAATTGCACTTTTCCAGCAGTTTTTCATAATCTTCTTTCAGCTGCTCATAATCACTTTTCACCGCTTTGGTCTTAGTTTTCGCTTGCTCAATTTGCTGGGCAGGCGAAAGAACATTTTGCCCTGCTGCCTGTGCAGCTTGCTCAATTGCCTCAATTAATGCTGCATGACGGCTCTTTTTAATCGAGCCTCGTTTACGTCCAGCCTCCATTGCAACCGTATCGTTATTAATGGCAGAGCCTTTCGGTAGAACAATCGGTTTGTTGGCTTTTAATCGCTCTAAAGCAGCGTAATAATCATTAAGTGCACTCATATTTTACACCTCAATATTAATCGTTTTAATTTTTTGAATCATTTTGTTTAAAGCCAAAATATCACTGTCCATTTGCTCGTATAGCAGACTGTTCTGTACTTGCATATCTCGCAGCCGTTGTAGTCGATGAACCGCTTTTTGCATCTTTTCCGCACTCTCTGCATCAAATACAGCATGGGCACAACTCAAACAGCTGGTAATAGCCGTAAATGAAATTTTTTCGCAAGAATCAGGGTTGGTACATGCGCCAAACAAGCTAGGCTTATAGGCAATTTCACCCTTTTTCATACGCTTAATGGTTTCATCACGGTTTGGAAATACTGTGAGTAATTGCTCGCGGTCTTTTTGTAGCTGCAAATAAGTTCCTGCCCCACCAAGTAAACGGCCAGCACTATTAATTACACCCTCTTCAAATTGCGCATAAGAATGTACCAAGCGCTGATATTCCAGTTCTTGAATAAACTCTTTTTGACTGTCACTCACTAAAATATTTGGTGCAAATACCGAATTTTCGCGATAATACAGTGTCATCGCTTCGGTTAAATGCTTATATTGAACCGACAAAGCCCCCAAACCTATTACACCTGAACGAGCACCGTACACTGCCAAAGAACGCCTAAATTGATGAGTACAAATATTCCAATATGCTCCAATCTGACAATCTTTCTCTTCACGCCAGTTACGGAATCCATCAAATGCTTCTAACTCAGCTATATCGCTTTCAGTGATTCGTAGTTCATCTCCCAACTTTTCTAGAAGATGCTGACGATAGTTATTAAAATTAGTCTCTGTGCGAGTCGGCGCACCTTCATAATTAGAAATAAAATCCGTTTTATGCTCAATATTTTGATTATTTTTATGCCGAGGTTTTGGTAAATATCTTGTTGGAAATAAGGGATATTCACGAGGATTAGAAAAATCGTAATGTGGACTGAGCAAAGCATAAATCTCACCAATGCTTTGTGCAGCATTCACCCCGATTTGAATATCTTCAAAGCTGATCCAATAGGTGGATTTATTACCACCACCATGTAACTTGGAGGTATAGCCCATCAGTACATGCACAAGATGCTCATTGCTCTTAACCGTTTGATAGCAGTCATAAGACAGTTGATTGACTTCGTTGTCCCGCATACCCGTAAATAGATGAATCCAAAGTTTGGCCATGCCTTGAATTATCGTGATATAACGGGTCAGATTTGGATGCTTCTTAATCTGATGATTTTCAAAAAGCTGAGTTAACCCCAGCAAATCATGTGCATCGTTGAAACTTATTGCACGTTTAGCACGTTTAAACTCAACAGGCATCAGAGCAAAATTGGCATCCTGCTGAGTACGTTGAAACCATTGCAATAAGGCAGGTGCATTTTGATTAAACTCATTCAATTTATCAGCTAAAGCATTAATTAAAGCCATATAAAGCCTTGGAGGAACAACTTTGGTTCGCGGACCGATTTTACCTGATCGTAACCTGAGTTGAGCTGCTAACTTCGCTAAATGCTCAATCGGTTGATAGGTACTAAAAGCAGGGATCAATGAGGGATACTGCTGTTGTAGCGTAAAACAATCGGTTAAAAATGCTTTGATGCACAAGGCCGTTGAATAACTCACGCCAGCATAAGCATCATTAACTTTCGATAGATAAGCGCCATCAGCAAATAACTGCTGTAACGTACAACCATTCTTGTATGCAAGTCGTGCAAACTGACGCAATGCAAGATGACGCTGCTTAATACTTTTAATGATCGACTTACCCGTTTTAACGTACAATAACGCAAAGATGATTTTTTTCATTTCTGCACGTATTTGACAGAAGAGAAAGTCGTTCTCTCCTGCATTTTCAAGCCAGCTATCAAAATTCAGGCGACAGTGGCACTTCGGTAAATAGGGTGAAAGATCCCAAACATTGTCTGCATAAACCGATAATGTTGCACCACTTTTCATTCGAGACAATACAAAAGAGGCTGGAACAATCAGTTGATGATTCTGCAACCGATATTCATCGGGTAAAAACTGCTCAGCAACGCCACTGGCATATAAATACGAATTAAATGAACTCATGCGATCCACCCCAAATCAAGTAATAATTCAAAATGATTGAGCCAATAGGCATCTAAATCACCGCTTTCCACTTCTTCTTGAATTGAAAAAATACGGTCATGTAGATTTTCATAAGTGTTTGATAAATCATTAAGCACTTCGTCAATTCGGTGTAGTACAACACCGAACTGCTGTTCCCATTTGATCAAATCCGTGGCTTTTTGTTTGACATAAGCAAGTAGACTTTTCAGTGATAAAAGCTTACGCACATCCGTATCATCGGCATGGACTGCATAGTGTTGGCAAAATAAACAATGCTCAAATTGCTGACAGTTTGGGGTTGGAGCTTGTGCGGTAAAACCACGTGCTTTTTCAGGCTGAGGCGTTGCTGTCACACATGCACCGACAGGTAAGGTTTGAACATCAACAGGCTCATCTAGCGTTTGCACCGAAATTCGTTCAAGCGTTCGTGTTTGTGCGACAGCAACCTCTCTCAGCTCATTAAAGAACTGTGAAATTTGCTGAGCTGCATCTTTAAATGACGTACGTGCATAATTATTTCTTGCTGTATCAAGTGAGTGACCCATAACTTCTGCTTCAAGCAGTAGATCTCCATCACTTAACTCAACAGTTTGGCCGCTTTTATGCTTACGCCACTGTTGCGGAGTAATCCAGACCATTTGAGGAAAAATGCGTTGTAAAAAACTTCTGAGTAATTGCAACTTAGCAGCCCCAATCGATGCAAGCCTTTGAATTTCGTTACGTTGCGGAAAGACAAAATCACAAGTTTCATCTTGGATATACCATGCTCGAAGTTCTAAAATTTGTCTAAAAACAGGTTCAAACGTCACCCCAAATTCGGGCCGAACTTCTTTCCCGCCAGCACGGCTTTTTGTACCAGAGAATCTACGTCCCTGAGTTGAGGGCAAGATTTCCATCGTATCCAGCTGTAACTGCTGAGCTGTGTCTAAATTAGCTCCCGTTTTTGCGATAAACAACAACATGCCGATGCAAAGACCATAGGAGGCAAGCCGCTCTCGCTCAATGTGTCGTTGGTCTTTATTACGCTCTTCAAGCTTACGGATCGCTTGATTACGATTTTCACGTAAACGCTTTCGATATTCACTATCCTCAGCAAGCCCGAAATCCACCAACATTTTTGAGAAATCGGGAATAGTTGAATATTTAGACAAATAGCTGTGCATATCAAACTGAATATATTGTTTTTCAGTTTGATGATGAAAGCCTGAATAAAAATAGAACTCTTCCTGATCCACGGATTGAAAGTGTGCGGGAAAGTTACCCGCCTGTACAACGATACGATGGATTTCCGAAAATACATTCAACAAAGTCGCATACGTCTTTTGATGATCCTCCTGTGCAATCGGTAAAACAGGAACATCATAACGCTGCGACTGTACTTGCATTGCTTGACTAGCAATATCAATTTCATGACAATCAAATACATATGCGATCAGTTTTGCAACATAACGCTGATACTGCTTTGCGGTATGTGCAGCCAAGTTATCGTCATCAGTATCTGCAAGCAAAGTGCGATCAACTAAATATTTGCTGTAACGACGATAGGCATCGATCATGCTGTCCTTATTGGATAAATCAAAAACTTTCTTTTGCTGATCAATCCAGTCCAAAAATATTTTGATAATGGAATAGAACAACCCTTTTGATAGATCCGATCCATCCATTTGTAGTAAATAATCAGTGAAACATTTTAAAAAATAGCGTCTTTTTTCATCAAAAGAAGCAACAAGCTCATGGTCGGATACACCGGAAGAACATGCTCTTTTAGCAAAAAAGAATGTACCCATATCTAAAGTTTTAAAAGAAAATGAGGCTGTTTTATCTTTGAGCACAAGTATGAGATGCTCATGCTCAGTAATCTGCTTATGAGTATCAGTGATATGTACAAACAATGGAGTACGAATGAAATTCATGACAAATCTCCTGCTAAATTCACAGAGGACTGTACGTATTTCATCAAGCTAGACTCATACTCATGCTGAATTTTATTGCGCCATTGCAAGCGTGATTTATAGTTCAAATACTGCAAAGTCGTACTAATATTGCGATGCCCCATCCTAGCTTGCACATATTCGACTGCTGTCATAGCCGTATGCCCTTCGGGTAAATGCTGTAACTGGCTTTCCAATAGATTCATCCCAAAACTGGCACGTAAGTCATGGAATTTAAAGCTTGGAAATTGCGGATCAATCAAACGAATCTCGGGTAATAGCACGACTTTTAAATAACTACGCACCGCTTCACCTTCATATAGTTTAAGCCTCGCCCCAAACGAATCAGAGGCTTTGATCTTATCGATCAGTTCTTGCTGTTCAGCTTTGCTGGTGTAGAAAGGTGTGCCAAGCTTAGTGAGAAACACATAGTTTTCATCCGAGTCAGCATAGCTAGACTTCTGTCTACGCTGTTGCGCTTGTGGGCTATTAATATAAATTTTAAGATCTTGTGCCAACCAATTCGGGATGAGTAGCGTCATCGGCTTTTGAAATTTGGTATCAATGCCTGTACCCGACCCAATAGGTAGACGGATAAAACCCTGACTATCAGGCTTACAATTAAGTAAATTTTTGATTCGTAAAGTACAAATCGTTTGTAAGCGGGCACCCGTGAATAAGGCAAGATAGAACATCAACTGATATTCTCGTGATGATTTTAGTAGTCCTTTTAATATGACCGTTTGCGATTCAACACTGAGTGGGCTTAATTCACCATCATCCGCAATCGCTTCAGAATTCGGTGCTTTGGCTGGAACATGAATCGCAAGATCATGCGACTTAATTGCCATTTTTCTACGTGCGCCAAATTCATTATCTACCGCAATATATTTGTATACATCTTGAAAGGGTAAACCGTAGCGCTGATGATCAACCAAATCTTCTGTGACAAGAAAGCGATAAAAATTCACCACCGCATTAATTCGATGACTTGCAGAATTGGCCGAGATTAGACCTGCATTCGCTTGCTCAATCAGACGAGTACGATATTGAAAAATCGCATTCAACTGTTTTAATTTATGAAATTTCAAACAGTCCAGCTGTTCATCTTCTAAAAAGCGCTGAAAATCAACAAGCTGATGTGCAATAGATGCAAAGGTTTTAAAATCATACTGTACTGTTTGCTGTAATTTTTTCAGCAAATACAGATTAAAAATTTCAGAAGGGTTGCCATCTCCCTGGATAATCACAGGGAATTCAAGGTAAGCATCACCATGTTTTTCAAACGCTGCATCATTTAAACGATCAGTTGTCTTAACCAACGTCAATAACTGAAATTTTTTAATGGTCACGACTTTGGCTTTTGATTGGTAGCGTGACTGACCATTTTTAAGTTTAGTGCTCATTTTGAGTCTCCTGTTTATTAAAAAACAGGCAAAAAGTGATCTTGAGATAGGATTGACAAAAATGCCCCTATTCATCAAAATACAAATGTCTGATCAGCAATGAAGACATTCATAAGAGCTCATGTTCCCGCATGGGCTTTTATACTTTTTGCCAAAGATGAATTAATATCTCACAAATTAATAAAATACCTTTAGGTGTACATTTAATCTAAATTAATTGAGATCGTTGACCTTTCCTCAAACTTAAAAATAAATAATTAATTTAAGTCATTTCTATATTCCTTTTTAATGCGTTCAAGTTCAGTTAATACATAAGAATTCATCGACTGATGTCTTTTCTTAGCCATATTTTTTATCCAAAAAACTAATTCTTCAGGTAAGCGTAAATTCAGTTGTTTGGTTGCTTGCATAGAATCATCTCCTAATTTATTTATAGTATGAAAGGCATACTACATGTTCTATTTTTCATATAGTATGCTTTTCATACTATATGCGCAATACCATTTTTGCATCATAATCATACTATTTGAAAATTTTGTTATTTGTGAGCTTCATGAAAAAAAAAGAGATACAGTTCAATCTGCGTATTCCAGAAGATTTAAAAGCTAAAATTGATGAAGGGGCAAAGTTGAAACAGCGTTCCGTTCATGCCGAAATAATGTCTCGTTTATATGACTCTTTTGTCATGGATAACAATATTCATCTAGAAGCAGCTAAAGTTATTGAAAATTATCTGCAAGCTAGAACACCTACAGAACGAAAAAAAGTGGTAGCAGAACGTTTAAATTTTGTATTAAGTGAACTGAAAAAAATTCATCATTTCAATGAATTTACAATTGCTGAATTAGCTTTTGAGATCAATGAAGATACGGCTGATGAGGCTGAAGCATGGTTTAGAGCAGAATTAGAACCCACCTTCGGACAATTGGAAAAAATAGCGCAACATACTTCAGTGAATCCAAACTGGTTACTCTTTGGTAAACAGACTCCCTATGATATTCAGCACATACGTTTAAATGAGTTTTTAGATCAAGATATAAAACTGCTCGTAGGCTCAAATCCAAATAATGAATATTTAAATAATTCAAAAGTGAAAGAAATAAAGTTTATTCGAGAATTGTCAGAAGCGGGGCAATTAATTATTCTTAAAATTTATGAAAATTACGCAGTTGAGACTTTTTATCCCCCATATCATATCAGTGACGTAAATGGTGTTGGTGGATATAACTCATTGTTATATTTCTGTTTATTGACAAAAGTACTGTTACGATATTATAAATCTAAGGTGAATGTATATAGTCATCTGCTTTCAGAAGAGCAGTTTAAACTTATTTTGACTGGAACAGTTCATCCCTTAACAATTGCAGAAAAATTACATCATATTCCTTGGGTTGATGATTTAGCAGATAGACTCCCAAATAAAAATTTAGATTATTGGGATGGTTTTGATACGTTAAGAGCAAGAATACTACGAGACTTTGCAGCGAAAGAATACATTCAGGAAATTTGGAATGATCCTGAATTGTATTTAAAGCATCCTATTGAGTTTTAAAAAAGGGATGACATTTTACTAAGTGCCATCCCTTTTTCTAGGCTCACTGGTATATTCAAATAAATCTTGCATATTACAATTAAAATATTCACATAAGGTATCAGCGACTGAAAGTTCAATTCGTACTGCACGATCATAGTAAAGACTTGTTAGCGTATTACGATTAATACCAGTCGCTTGAGCTACCTCACTTAACTTTAAAATTTTTCGCTCACCCATCAAATTTGACAACCTACATCTAATCATAACAACCTTTAAATTAAAAAATTAACCTACAGCAGGTTAATTAAACTTGATAAATAACTTTTACCGTGATAATTTAACCTACAGCAGGTTATATTGTTTTATTAAAAAACAAATTAGCCGTTCTAAATTTCATTATATAGTTTTTTAAGGAAGTTCAGCTATGAATAACTATTTTTCTCCAAAATTCTCTGTTTCAGAGGAAGTTCGTTCAACTGCTGTTGCACTAATCAAAGAGTTTAATATTGACCGTACATTTGATTTAGCTTTGTTTCTGAATGTTAACCCCAACTTAAATGACCAAGATGCGACTTTAGCCTGGGTGAATTATTTTGAAAAAAATCAACATGATCTCAGTGACTTCAATCATGTTAGACGCCACTTTATGAAAAATTTTCCTAAAATTATGTTTGCAAATTTCAGTGAATAAAATAATCAAAGGGAGATATCAAATATCTCCCTTAATTTTTATAGCAATGCTCTTATGGTAATCTCAACAAAAAGTGAAATTCAATTTAATTGGTTGTAAAAATATGGAATTATTTATAAAAGCAAGCCATATTGAGCCTTCAGTCATTATTTTTGACGTGTTTGGTACACTTGTAAATATAGAGGAAAGACGTTCCCCATATAGAAAATTAATGAAATGGCTAAAAGAAAATGGGCGACAACCAAAACCTGATGATGCCAAATTTATTATGTCCCACAATTTGAATTTGGCAGAGCTTACAAAGCGATTAGCTGTAAATATTCCAGACCAATTTCTGCAAGAACTTGAGCATGATTTAGATGAAGAGTTACGCTCTATTAGACTGTATGAAGATACCTTATCCACTTTGGAAGAATTAAAAAAACTGGGATTCAGATTGGCAGTATGCTCAAATTTAGCGATGCCATATGGAAAAGTTGTTTCTTCATTTTTACCTTCTCTTGATGCTTATGCTTGGAGTTATGAGGTTGGAGCAATTAAACCAGAGTCACAAATTTATCAATATTTAATTGATAAATTACAATGTCATGCCAAAGACATTTTGTTTATTGGAGATACTCTTTTAGCTGATTACAGTGGTCCAACTGAATTTGGTATGTCAGCACGTTTAATTGATCGTAAGAGTGGGCAAAAGCTGGCAGATGTTTTAGCTGATATCATTCGGTAATTAATAGTGGTTTAAGTCTGAAAAAATTAGTTGAATTTAAGAAGCCCAAAAGTTTTGGCTTTTGGGCTTTTTTTATGGTTATGGGTTAAAAAGATTTAACTTATCGGCAATATATAAGGTCGGTGTATCGACACGCATGCGCACATTATCCAAATACTTTTGCTCTAAACCATTGGTTGTCCAAAGCCCCATGTCATCATCATTCACAATTCCAAGGGTTTGTCGGTTAATCAACCATAAACCTTCCATTTTGTCATGTGCATAACTTACACGTTTACCCATATCCAATACCAATGTTTTACTTGTTGGTTGAATATTTAGTGCTTGTAATGCTTCCCATTTTTTATCGTTATTGATGAAATATTGCTCGAGGGTTTTACCTGCAATCGTTAAACCAAGTTTAGGATCTTGTACTAGATCGCCCTGAGTTGCGATATCCTCCAAATTGGTAGCATCCTTCAGATCAATACGATAAACATGTTTCATGATATTCGGATCGTCTTTAAGGAATTTGCCATCACGTTCCAGTACTAAAAACTCATGATCATTAATCGCAATAATAGCTGAGTTTGAGTTAGCATCAATTTCTTGACGATAGAGATACTGAGCAACTTTGCCTGTTTCGAGATTGATCGTCACAATACGTGTTAAGGTTGATTTATTAACAGCTTTGGTCGGTAAGTCCATTGTCGATTGCATAATCCCAACCAATGTTTTTTGGTCAGGTGTAATAGTTAAGCCTTCCATACCACGGTTGGCACGACGATAACTAAATTCTTGCGGTAATGTGAAGGTATTGCGCACATCATTTACAAAAGGATTAATACGACCAATTTCTTTTCCATTGGCATCATAGTGCACAATGTGAGGACCATATTCATCACTTACCCAGAATGTACCATCATTCAATGCTGCCAAACCTTCAGAATCGAGACCGTAATCATCAAGTTTGATAGGGTTCGTGATTGGGTCATAAGGCTTTGATGGATCTTTAGCAATGACCTTGCCATGAATATCGTAAGGTGTTTCGCCTGTACCACCTAGTGCAGCAGTATTCGGTAATCCACTAATATTATTTCCATCACGATCTTTTAATAAAATCGTTTTGATGAGTTTGATTGAGCCATCATCTTGTACCTCAAATAACCCAATTTTAGGTACATAGTCTGGCATTGGAAAAATCTTACCAGCACCATTCACGCCATCATTATAGTCAGCATTTGGGCCACGATCTGTGATTGCGTAAAATTGTTTATTGTTCGTAGGATGGGCAGCAACATCAGAGCCAAAGCCACCCTGTCGAAGTGTAAATGCAGTCGCAATAGTTGTTCCATTCGCCTTAAAGCTTGTTAAGCTTTGGTAAGGCAATGCAACCCCTTGGGCAAATAAGTTTGGACCACACTGGATCGAGCTTTGCTGGATTTCATTCGCATCCAACTCACCATTTTGATTTTTATCCAAACCGCTTTCAATACGTGTTCCAGCACTCCAGCAATCATCATTTCCAAGTACTAAAGGCGTCTGTTGAATCAAACTATTCAATCCATTTTGACCATTGTCCCCATCATCAGTACATGCCGTTAAGAAAATTGTCGAAGCCAATAAAGCTAAAGTTAGTGGTGTTTTTTTCATTGTTCATAAGCATCATTGTAGAATAGGCTCTATGGTAAAAATCAAAAATGACATTAATGTGAATAAAATATAAATAATTCATGATATTAAAATCTTAGATTAGCATTTAAGCTCAGCTATCTTTCTATTTTTTTTAAATAGGTTTCACATTTTGAAGTGGGGCCAAAATTATATTTTAAAGCGGTATTGGCTCTAGCTGTTGCATATTCAATCCCTTGAATTTCACGCTGCTGAGCAAAAACTTGAATCGCAGGATGTAACTGTTCTGAGCAACTGGGATCATTGCTAAAGTATTTTAAAGTCTTGGTATTGGAAAAATATATTGCAGCAAACAATCGCCCATCTTTAAATACAATCGCGGATGAAGCATCTAAACTGCTTCCAGACTGACCTTCATAATACAGCGCCTCATCTGTTTTCAGTAAATATGGCGCTGAGTAATTGTCAAAATTAGATTGAAATTTTAGATAATCATGCTTTAACAATGTTTGAAGTTCTGTTTGGATTTTTGGATTCAAAACAATTTGAGGAATTGATGAAATATCTGAATATTGAATGAGGTCTAGTTCTTGAGCATGAGTAAAAACGGAGATTGAAAAAAGTAGAAAAAGATAATAGTGATTCTTCATATCAAATTTATTATTTTTATGTCCATATTAACTTACTTATGGATTGTTCATTTTATATGGACACTTATGGAGTATCGATAAGAGTAAAACCCTTTTGAACTGATTTCATAACATTCTCCACAAATGTTTTTTAATTTAATTATTTAATAAAGCTATGTAGCTTGTTTTATAAATAGCACAGAGCGTGCCAAGATTTATTATAATAAAATTGACAGAAAAAACAGCACTTTAAGAAAATATTTTTATTTTTGTAAATATTATGTCTCTTTTTGTGTAAAAAAGTGACGATTTGTGTCACTTTCCTACGCTTTATTACCTCAAAATAATTGGTGTATTGCTCAGTTCATTGGCACGGTCTACAGACTTACCTGCATAAAACTCATCCATGACATTTCCGATCTCTTTTACACCCTCTGTCATGGCAGTCCTATACATCTCTTTTTGCATGTGTTGAATGATCCTTTGGCAAATTCCATCCCAAATATTTTGCTCTGTTGCATTTTTAATGCCGCGATCAATCACAATTTCAACCTGACGTTCACACAGGTTTAAATACAGTAAAACACCACTATTAAATTCCGTATCCCACACACCCAGTTCCGCAAAGAGCTGTTCAGCACGTGCACGAGTATTCTGATAATAAGCTTGGTTTGAAGGAATATGCCCTTCGATCACCACTTGTATTTCACCTACATGTCCATGCTCTGCTGCTGTGACTGCTTGCGCAATGGCCTGCTGATCTTGCTTATTAAAAAAACGGTTTGCCGCAGGCATATAAAAGAAGTGCTTCAACCAGCGTTTAAAACTTGGTTGTTGTATTTCCTGTGTTTTAGGACAGGTGACAATTTCTGTTGTTTCTGTTTTCGTTACCATGAACCTGATGCTCCCCCTCCGCCAAAACCACCACCGCCTCCGCTATAGCCTCCGCCACCAAAGCCACCACCTCCGCTACGGCCTCCACCACCCCCACCACCGGCAAGGAACATTTGAAAAATGGTTTGAGCAATAGCAGTGATGAGTAGAAAGAATATTGCCCCACCCATCAACAGACTGGTGAGTAGACCTGCACCATTGACCAAACCCGCAACGGTCCCGGCAACAGCTGCAGTTGACGCACTTAAGCGCTTACCCACAATAAAGGATGCAAAAATACCAATCACCAAAATAATGAGAACCGTTGTAAACGTTTTCTCTTTGGCTTGTTGCTCGTGTAAGGCTTGTTCCTGACGTTCTTTCAGCTCTTGGGCTGCTTGAGCTGCAACTTCAGGGTCTTGATTTAAAATACGTGCTATTTCCGTTAAGCCAGCATCTATGCCTTGAGCATATTGGGCTTCCTTAAAATGAGGTGTAATTTGATTTCGAATTATGCGACTAACGATGATATCGGGCATGATTCCTTCTAACCCATAACCCGTTAATATTTGTATGCGACGATCATTCACAGCGATCGCCATCAATATCCCGTTGTCACGTTTTGCTGAACCGAGTTGCCATTTTTCTGCAACACGCATGGCATAATCAAAAATATCTTCTTGACCTGTGGTTGGCACAATCACGACACCAATTTGCGCCTTGCCTTGTTCGTGTAACTGTAAAATTTTCTGGCTAATGGCTTGCTTTTCAGCAGCGGAAAGTAAGTTTGCCTGATCAACTACAGGTTCATTGAGCGTCGGCAAGCCACGAATCGACTCGCCATCTGCCATATCATTGGCGATATTCGGCTGCTGAATTTTGATTTCAGGCTGTGCTGTTGTTTCTTTTTGCGTAGCTGACTGCTGATCTTTTAATATTTTACCGACAACAACTGTTTCAGCATCTACATCTGTAGCGGTGGCAGTTTCTGCATGTGTGAAACCCACCACACACAATAAGCATGCTAAGACTATGCGCTGCAGCCACAACAAACCTGTATGTTTTAGCTCAAAAACCACCATCAGCCCACCTCACAATGCAGTGACGCCAATTAATTAAAATCAACTTTTGGTGCAGTTTGTGCACTTTGCTCTGCGCTAAAGTTAGGCTTTGTATCCATACCAATGACTTTAGCCGTCATCACTTGCGGGAACTGGCGTGCATAGCCATTAAAGTCTTGTACCGTAGTAATGTAGCGATTACGTGCGACAGCGATCCTGTTTTCAGTGCCTTCAAGCTGTACCTGTAAATCACGGAATTGCTCATTGGCTTTTAAGTCTGGATAATTTTCCGAGACTGCAATTAAACGAGAAAGTGCGCTGGTCATCTGCGCTTGAGCTTCTTGATATTTTTGGAACAGTGCTGGATCTTCCAAAACTTCCTTATCCACTTTTAAGCCCGCAACATTGGCACGTGCTTGAGTCACTTCTGTCAGTACTTGTTCCTCATGTTTCGCGTAACCTTTAACCACATTGACAAGGTTAGGTACCAAATCTGCACGGCGTTGATATTGGTTTTGCACTTCAGACCATGCTGCTGTAACGGCTTCGTCTTTAACTTGTAATGTGTTATAGCCACAACCACTGAGGGTCAATGTACTGACTAATGCGATTGCGAGCATGCTTTTTTTCATTGAATTCATAACCCTTAACCTCAAGTATTTATTTGTAATTGTTTAAATAAATTCATTCTAACCCTATTTTTCGAATGAATTATGTATTTTCTTTGTGATTAAACTGATCCACTCGAAAAATATTTAGCATTAAAAAAAGCCCACGACTCGGGCTTTTTTTATCATATTGAACTAACTATACAATTGCGGTGTAATTTCAGTCTGAAAACTTTCCATTTGATATTCATCAGCAAGGCGTTCTTTCCAATATTTCACAAACTGACTGTAATCAATTTCGCTCGGATGGAATTCTGCTTTGTAATATGACAAATATTCTGGCGTCAGTTGAATAAACATTTTTGCCAGCAAATATGCCCCGAAAATATTTCCACCCAGCTTTGGCAAACTTTTTTCTTATCCTGCATAAATAGCTTTGTTGCAGAATAAAACGTAAGACTAGCAAAACCTGTGGTCACACTGCGCATAATCATGCGACGTATTTTGTCATCACCGTAGACATGCTGATATACATCGAATGCCACCGCGCGATGCTCAATTTCTTCAATCGCATGCCACACCCAAAGTTTCACCGCATCATCATCTAAAGTACTGAGCACTTCAGGATGTCTTAAAATATAGCCGCCAAGTAAAGCGGTAAAATGTTCAAATGCACAGGTAATTGCCAGCTGAATCTTTGGATGTAAGTTTTTTACATAGCTGTCTTTACGTGCCAGCCATGCTTGGAAACGATCTAAATTATAGGTTTCACTGCGCCAAGCATCGTTAAATTCAGCATGGGCTTTGGAATGCATCGCTTCTTGCCCAATGAATGCTGCGATCTCAGCTTGTAATTTTTCATCACTGACTTTATCGCGTACATTGCGCACGCTATGCACAAAGAATTGCTCACCAATGGGAAAGGTCGATGACAATGCCGTCAACAAATACGACATCACCGGTGAATTTGCAAAATAATGCCGGCGAATCGCTTTAGGATTGAATTGTGCTCGACGTACCGTAATGCCAATGGCTTTCGGACGATTTAGATATGTTTTTTGTGTCGTCACTTGCGTCATGGTCGCTTCCTAAGATTTGGATCATGATCGCAGTATGTAATTCCTAAGCTCTTTCACACATGGCAAAATGTGCTAGCACATTTGCATAATTCACCATTCTAAAGCGCTGTCTGACAACTTTGCAGTGTATTTATCTGCAAAATCTATTCACGTGTCATTTGAGGTAAATTCCAAAAAAAACCCGCCGAAGCGGGTTTTTTGAATAAATCCAGTGTAAGCACTGGCGTGTCATGACTTAAACATCTAAGTAGTCAAGAATACCCTCTGCAGCTTGGCGACCTTCCCAGATTGCGGTTACCACAAGATCAGATCCACGTACCATATCACCGCCGGCAAAAATTTTCGGATTCGATGTTTGGAACTTAAATTCTTGCTGTTCAGCAGCAATGACGCGGCCTGAACCATCCATACTGATGTTTGATGTTGTAAACCAATCTGCGGGGCTGGTACGGAAACCAAAGGCTAGCAATACTGCATCTGCTGGTAAAATTTCTTCTGAACCTGGAACTGGCTCAGGGCTACGACGACCGCGACTATCAGGCGCACCAAGCTGTGTAGTCACAACTTTAACACCCGTTACTTTGCCATTTTCACCCACAATTTCAATCGGCTGACGATTAAATTGGAAATCTACACCTTCTTCACGCGCATTTTTCACTTCACGACGCGAACCCGGCATGTTTTCTTCGTCACGACGGTAGGCACAAACAACCGATTCGGCACCTTGACGGATCGAGGTACGGTTACAGTCCATCGCGGTATCACCACCACCGAGAACAATCACTTTTTTGCCTTCCATGCTGATGTATTCAGATGGATCTTTTTCCCA
Source organism: Acinetobacter sp. YH12152 (assembly GCF_013418285.1). Classification (NCBI taxonomy): domain Bacteria; kingdom Pseudomonadati; phylum Pseudomonadota; class Gammaproteobacteria; order Moraxellales; family Moraxellaceae; genus Acinetobacter; species Acinetobacter sp. YH12152. Next base: position 31,011 of record NZ_VPCH01000006.1, on the reverse strand, counting down.
ACCTTGCGTACGGTTGACATTGGCAATCAAGAAATCCAGTGCATCATGCACACCAACAATGTCTTCACCCGCAAAACCGCCCTTCATGTAGGTATAGGTTCCCATACCCATGAATACAGCGTCGTAATCAGCCAATAGCTGATCTATCGTCACATCTGTACCAATTTCGGTATTTAGACGGAATTCAACGCCCATGCCAGAGAAAATCTCACGGCGACGTTTCATTACGTCTTTTTCCATTTTGAATTCTGGAATACCAAAAGTCAGCAAACCACCAATTTCAGGACGTTTGTCGAATACAACTGGCTTCACACCATTACGTACAAGAATATCTGCACAGCCAAGGCCAGCAGGACCTGCACCAATAATCGCAACTTTCTTGTCTGTCCACTTAACGTGTGACATATCTGGACGCCAGCCCAATGCAAAAGCCGTATCGTTAATGTATTTTTCAGCATTACCAATGGTGACTGCACCAAAGCCGTCATTTAGCGTACACGCGCCTTCACATAAACGGTCTTGCGGGCACACACGACCACAAACTTCAGGCAAGGTGTTGGTTTGATGACACAATTCTGCCGCTTGGAAAATGCGACCTTCTGCAATCAGTTTTAGCCAGTTTGGAATGTAGTTATGTACTGGACATTTCCATTCACAATACGGGTTACCGCAACCTAAGCAGCGGTGTGTTTGGTTTTTTGCAACTTCAGCTGTAAACGGTTTATAGATTTCCACAAATTCTGCTTTGCGGACAACTAGATCTTTTTTCTCTGGATCTTGGCGTGCTACATCCAGGAACTGAAAGTCATTATTTAGGCGCTCTGCCATGTCTCTCTCCGTGGGTAGGTGTAAGCATGTTTGCACTTACACCTGCCTATCAAATCTGCAGTAGTGGAATTATTGTGGATCAGCTTGAGTTGTTTTCAACAAAGTCTGCAAATTAGCAGCTTTTGGTTTCACAAGCCAGAATTTGCGGCTATAGAAGTCAAACTCGTTGCGGATCTTATACGCCCAAGCACTACCTGTTTCTTTAATATGTTCATCTAAGATACGGCACAAGAACTCTTTGTGTTCTTCCATCGACTCTGTAGAGATACGGTTCAATTCAATTAATTCGTGGTTGTAATGGTCAACAAAGTCATTGTCGAGGTCGAGCACATAAGCGAAACCGCCTGTCATACCCGCGCCAAAGTTATGACCCACTTTACCCAATACAGTCACGATACCACCTGTCATGTATTCACAGCAGTGGTCGCCTGCACCTTCAATCACAGCAAACGCACCCGAGTTACGTACTGCAAAACGCTCGCCTGCTGTACCTGCAGCAAACAATTTACCGCCTGTTGCACCATATAAACAGGTGTTACCAATGATTGCAGTATTTTGCGTTTGGAACGGTGAACCTTTAGGCGGGAAGATTGAGATACGACCACCAGCCATACCTTTACCCACGTAATCATTCGCATCGCCTTCTAGGCTGATGTGTAAACCGCCTGCGTTCCAAACACCCAATGACTGACCTGCAGTCCCTGTTAATTTAACTTTAACAGGATGCGCTTCCATACTGAGGTTGCCATAACGTTTTGCAATCTCACCCGAAATACGCGCGCCTATTGAGCGATCACAGTTACCAATTGTGAAGCTATATTCACCGCCTGTGCCTGCTTCAATCGCTGGCAGCATTTCAGCTACCATTTTCTCAGCCAATAAGCCTTTATCGAATGGTGCATTGCCTTGTACTTCACAGTACTGAGCTTTACCTTCAGCCGCAGGATGCGATTGGAGTAATGCACTCAAATCAAGGTGTGCATGTTTTTCAGTTTCACCTGGAAGCATTTCCAGTAAATCTGTACGGCCAATCAAATCTTTCAGACTTGATACGCCTAGCGCTGCTAACCATTCACGTGTTTCTTCCGCAATAAAGTGGAAGAAATTGATCAGCATTTCAGGCTCACCGATATAGTGTTCCTGACGTAAATGATCTTGCTGTGTTGCAACACCGGTCGCACAGTTGTTTAAATGGCAAATACGCAGGTATTTACAACCCAATGCGATCATCGGTGTAGAACCAAAACCGAAACTTTCAGCCCCAAGAATCGCTGCTTTCACAACGTCTAGACCTGTTTTCAAGCCACCATCAGTTTGTACACGGACTTTGCCACGCAGGTCATTCACACGAAGCGCCTGATGCGCCTCAGATAGACCAAGTTCCCATGGAGAACCTGCATGGTGAATTGAAGAAAGTGGAGAAGCCGCTGTACCGCCGTCATAACCAGAAATGGTAATGAAGTCTGCGTATGCTTTTGCTACACCTGCCGCAATCGTACCGACACCCGGCTCAGAAACCAGCTTAACGGACACCATCGCCTGTGGGTTAACCTGTTTTAAATCGAAAATTAACTGTGATAAATCTTCGATTGAGTAGATGTCGTGATGCGGCGGCGGAGAAATTAATGTCACACCCGGTACTGAGTAACGTAAACGTGCAATTAAGCCATTCACTTTACCGCCCGGCAACTGACCACCTTCACCTGGTTTTGCACCCTGAGCCACTTTAATTTGAAGGACTTCTGCAGAAGTTAGATATGCAGGGGTCACACCAAAACGGCCAGATGCAATTTGTTTGATTTTCGAGTTACGGATAGTGCCGTAACGCGCTGGGTCTTCGCCGCCCTCACCTGAGTTCGAGCGACCACCAATGGTATTCATTGCGATTGCAATAGCTTCGTGTGCTTCAGGTGACAAAGCACCTAAAGACATCCCAGCCGAGTCAAAACGTGGCAGAATTTCTTCAACGGATTCAACTTGATCGAGTGCAATCGATTGATCTGTTTTCAGCTTAAATAAGTCACGAATCGTCGCGATTGGACGGTTATTCACTAGCTCTGCGTATTCTTTAAAGTCCGCATAATTACCAGAACGCACAGATTTATGCAGTGCATTGATCACGTCTGGGTTAAATGCGTGATATTCCTTACCGAATACAAATTTCAGCATACCGCCTTGATCGATTGGCTTACGTGATTTCCACGCCAAATCTGCCAATTTTTTCAAGTCATTTTCTAGATCAGAGAATGTTGCGCCTTTAATACGGCTCGGTACACCAGTAAAGCATTTTGCAACCACTTCATCAGAGAGGCCGACCGCTTCAAACAACTGACCGCCACGGTAAGAGGCAACAGTAGAAATACCCATCTTAGAAAGGACTTTCAATAAGCCTTTTTCAATGCCTTTACGGAAGTTCGCTTGCGCATGGATTGGGTCACCCAACAACTCACCTTTGGCGATCAAGTCATTGATCACGTCATAAGCTAGGTACGGATAAATCGCAGTTGCACCAAAACCAAGAATCACCGCAAACTGATGTGCATCACGCGCCAAACCAGTTTCCACAATGATGTTGGCATCTGTACGTAGACCCACATTGATTAAATAGTGGTGAACCGCGCCTGTTGCCATTAATGCATTTGCAGGTAAGAAGCCTTGACGGATTTTCTTATCAGACAATACAAGTAATGTCTTTCCATCGCGAATCGCTTGCGCAGATTCTTCACAAATACGTGCGATGGCAGCTTCTAAGCCTTCATCTTCTACATAGTTCAGGTCGATATCTGCAATCTCGTAACCTTTACGACCAAGGGTACGGATTTGATGCATTTTCGAATTTGACAGTACTGGGCTTGAAATGATCAGACGATCTGCATGCTCTGGACCTTGTTCAAATACATTTTGTTCACGGCCGAGGCATGTCTCTAACGACATTACGATCGATTCACGCAATGGATCGATTGGCGGATTCGTAACCTGAGCGAACTGCTGACGGAAGTAGTCAGACACATGGCGCACCTGACGAGACAATACTGCCATTGGCGTATCGTCACCCATTGAGCCCACGGCTTCCTGACCGCTTTCAGCGATTGGACGAAGCAATTGGTCACGTTCTTCAAATGTCACCATGAACATTTTTTGTGAAGCTTTCAGGTCATCACCTTTTAAGCCTTGATCACATAAATATTCTTCTAGCTCTGGACTACCTTGCACACGTACTGAGTTTTCACGTAACCACTGACGGTACGGACGCATACGTTTGAGGTGATTACTCACATCTTGAGTATCGAGCATTTTGCCGGTAAAGGTATCGATCACCAAGATTTGACCCGGACCGACACGACCTTTAGATACAACGTCTTCTGGTTCATAACCCCAAACACCAATTTCGGATGCCAAAGTAATGTAACCATTTTTGGTAATCACCCAACGTGCTGGACGTAAACCATTACGGTCAAGCATACAAATCGCATGACGACCATCTTGAATTACCAGACCTGCTGGACCATCCCAAGCTTCCATATGTTTTGAGTTGAATTCATAGAATGCACGTAAATCCGCATCTAAAGTTTCAACGTTTTGCCAAGCTGGTGGAACCAACATGCGCAGCGCACGGAACAAATCCATACCGCCACCAACAAGGATTTCCAGCATATTGTCTAAGCTTGAAGAATCCGAACCTGTACGGTTTACAATTGGATTCAGCTCAGTTAAACCCGGCAATAATGGGTTTTCAAATTTTGGTGTACGCGCCATCGCCCAGTTACGGTTTGCGGTAATGGTGTTAATTTCACCATTGTGCGCCAAGTAACGGAACGGCTGTGCCAAAGGCCAACGCGGCAAGGTATTGGTTGAGAAGCGCTGATGGAATACCACGATGTGTGACTTTAAACGCTCATCAGCAAGATCGGTATAGAAGTCAGCAATGGCTGCTGGCATCATCAAACCTTTATAGCTGATCACAGTTGAGCATAAAGTGGTTACATAGAAGTATGGGTCAGCAGTCAGTTGTTGTTCTGCACGACGACGTGCCATCACCAACTTACGGTTGAATTCAACCTCTGAAACACCCATTGGGCAATTCACGATAATTTGTTCAAAGGCAGGCAATGACTGCATCGCGATTGAACCCAATGCATCGTTATTGGTTGGCACAACACGCCAAGCGATGACTTTACAGCCTTCGTCTTCGATTTCTTTGGTTAAAATTTGTTTTGCATGTGCGGCTAATGCAGGGTCTAGATTTAGAAATACCGTACCCACAGCAAAGATTTCACTCAATGTAATGTCACTGAGTTTTTTCGCTTCTTCACGGAAAAATTCTTTGGGCATAGCAAGGAGTAGACCACAACCGTCACCGGTTTTGCCATCTGCGGCAATACCACCACGGTGGGTCATACAACTTAAACTATGCATTGCGGTTTTGACGAGATCATGGCTTGCATCACCCTGCATATGGGCGATTAAACCGAAACCACAGTTATCTTTAAACTCATCCGGTTGGTATAAACCTTGAGCGGGAGCTACAGTATTAGGCGATGGCATGTGCATAGCGTACCCTTCTTTTCTTTACAGCTCTTTCGAGCACTTAACAAACTAATTTCTTGTTGCGATTCGTCTTAACTTACTCACATGAATTGTTCTGTCGAGCAAAATTATTTCTTATTCACACCCTTAAGATAAACCGAATTCATCTTTGATGCATGAATAAAAAGTCAAATTTTCTGCTTTTGCAGTTCAGATCAGGGATAACGACTGGATTAATGACTTCGCACTTTTATCGAATCATTTTCGCGCCAAAACAGGGAGAAAAGTTCAATTTACGCACCAATTAAGCAATTTATATGCCAACTTGATGCATTTTCTCCTAAGATGGCTGATTACAAGCATTTTTTAGTTATAACAAATAATTCAAATTGTTCTTTTTTTATTTTATGCACTTTTTCTGTGCAGTTTAAGCTTTCCCTAAGACGTCTTGCGCTATTTTAGAACTAATTAAAAGGATCGGTTACTTCTTGTTCTACCGGTGCAGGTTTTGGACGTGGTGCATCTACACTACTTTGTGATTTTTGCACATCAATCACATTTCCTTCAGCATCTCGACGTGTCACCGTAGTACTTGTCGTTGCATTAGTTGGTGTTGTTACCGTCGTTGCAGCCGCTGCTTTTCGTGCGGCGATTTGAGCTTCATCAATTTTCGGTAAAGGTACAGATTTTAATTTAACAGCATATAACTTTTGACTCGACGACATTTCTTCCGTGCCTAAGTCATTCACATATGCTTGATATTGTTTAAATTCAACAACCTCAGGTTTGATTGAAGCAGGCATAGCGATGTTGAGGCTCGACATTGCAGCTTTGGCATCATTTTGCGACGAATATGGTCCTGTTAAAATGACGTATTGCTCAGGATGGTCTTCACCAGAAAGACGTAGATAAATAAATTTGTGACGCTCAGGCTGCTTACGTAAGAAGCTTTTTAAAATATCTTCTTCAGAAACCCGAAATAATTCAACACCATAAAGCTTGGCAGAGTCATTAATAAATTTAGTGCCGCGAAATTCTGGCTCATGTTGAGCTGTAGCAACCACACGGGTCGTCATATCAAGTGGACGTACTTCTTCATTTAATGCACCAAGATGGGACATTGCTGCCACTTTCTCTGGCTGAATTTGCAAATCCACTTCGGTTTCAGCTTGCTTTTCAACTTCAACCAATTCTTTGGTATCTGTAATCGCCCAGAAAACCAATGCAGCGAACAGACACACAGCTCCACCCACCAACCATGCGTAGTGATGAACTTTTTGCCATTGAGACTGCCGCGCTGCCATGATGTACCTACTCTGCCTGATTTGTCAAAATTGCCTGTTTCATTAACTCAACATCAAACTCTTTGGTGATGATGGCCTGACCTAATGATTTCAGTAAAATAAGTCGTAATTGCCCATTCAATACTTTTTTATCATGAGACATATACGCCAAAAAATCCTCTAGCGGAATTTTAGGGCAAACTATCGGTAATTGTGCACGTAAAATGATTTTTTTTGTACGCTCTAAATCTTCAACTGTGATCCAGCCCATGCGCTGCGATAAATCAGCTGCCATCACCATCCCTGTTGCAACTGCTTCACCATGCAGCCAGACACCATAGCCCAGATAAGACTCAATCGCATGACCAAAAGTATGACCCAAGTTCAGTAATGCACGTTCACCTTGTTCTTTTTCATCATTCGCGACAATCCGGGCTTTATGCGCACATGAACGGTAAACTGCCTCAGCCAATAATGTGGCATCGCCTGCAACTAAAGCGTCCATATGCTGTTCAAGCCAAGTTAAAAACTCTACATCGCCTAAAAGTGCATATTTAATCACTTCGGCTAAACCAGCAGAAAGTTCACGTGGAGGTAAGGTTTTTAACTGTGCCATATCCGCCAATACCACTTGGGGTTGTTGGAAAGCGCCAATCATATTTTTACCTAGTGGGTGGTTAATCCCTGTTTTCCCTCCAACGCTCGAATCCACTTGTGAGAGTAAAGTCGTTGGAACTTGAATAAAATACACACCGCGCTGGAAACATGCCGATGCAAAACCGGCCATATCTCCAATCACTCCCCCCCCCAAGGCAAGTACGGTGCAATCTCGGTTAAAACCTGATTCAAGCAACGCATCAAAAATTAGATTTAAGTGTTCACTGTTTTTGAATTTTTCACCATCGGGCAAAATACATGTCGCAACGGTTTTACCCAAACCCTCAATAGCACGTACATAATGCTGTAAATACAAAGGTGCGACTGTTGTATTTGATACGATCATCACCTGCTTACCGTGAATATAAGGTTCAAGTAAGCTTTCTGGGTTTAAATCACTGCCAATAAAAATGGGGTAACGACGTTCACCAAGTTCAACATGTAAGGTTTGCATGAATTTAACCTTTTCTAACGAGATATATTTTGTGAAACAATTAAATTAAAAATTTTTTGCGCAAGATCTCGCGCGGCACCTTGATTGGTTTCAATAATATAGTGCGCGACTTCACGATAAAGTGGATCACGTACAGCCAATAAATCTCGAAGCTTCTGTTCAGGATTTTCGACTTGAAGAAGTGGACGATTTTTGTCGCGGTAGGTTCGTTGTAACTGAATTTCCACCGGAGTATACAGATAAACAACAATACCCCGTTGTTTTAAAAATTCACGATTGGGAGCCTGAGTGACCGCACCACCACCAGTGGCAAGCACCAGCTGCTTTTTTGCAGTTAACTCATCAATTACATTCGTTTCACGACTTCGAAAACCAACTTCCCCTTCTTTTTCAAAAATCCAAGGAATCGTTGCACCTGTTTTACGTTCTATTTCATGATCACTGTCAAGAAATTCACGTCCTAACAACTCTGCTAAATGTCGTCCTACAGTTGTTTTTCCTGCCCCCATTGGCCCTACCAAATAAATATTTGGTAGGGTTTCAAACTCTTTGCTTGGCAAGGAGTCACCTATTTCTTTTGTTAAATTGAAAATATATTAATGATTTCTGGTAACACTGTCATTAACAATTCGTGGTGTAACAAAAATCAGGAGTTCTGTCTGTGCACTAGTTTTCACATTATTTTTAAATAAGTTTCCAACAACTGGCAAATCTCCTAAAAAAGGGACTTTGGTATACTGGTTTTGTTGAATGTCATCAAAAATACCACCAAGGACTACTGTTTCACCATCACCGACTAAAACATTAGTCTCAAGTTTATTGGTATTAATTAAATAGCCAGCTGCTGTTAATCGACCAACAGTATCCTTGTTAACTTTTAGATCCATTTGTACTTTCCCATCAGGTGTAATACTTGGAGTCACTTCCAGTTTCAGATTCGCATCAACAAAACTCGTTGTCGTACCGCCCTCAGCACTCCAGCTTTGATAAGGAATTTGATCTCCCCTCAAAATTGTTGCTTTTTGCTTATCTCCCGTTAAAACTTTAGGCGCTGCTAAAACTTCACCATGACCATCCGTTTGTAAAGCTGTAAGTTGTAGATCAAGCATAAAATCTGAAATTTTAAGCAACCCAAAACTAAAGTTTCCTGCCGATGCCGTCCCCAAATCTACCGCTAAATCCAACTTTGGAGAATAATCTCCCCCCCAAACATTTGATCCATTAGCACCCGCACTTAAACTTGGATTATTACGCTGTATACCCCAATTAACACCAAGCTCTCTCGAGAACTCTGTTTGAGCAGTCACAATTCTTGTTTCAACCATAACCTGCTTCACAGCAACATCTAATAGATCAATCATCTTACGAACTTTATCAATATTCTCAGATGTATCATTAACAATAAGTGTATTTGTCCTATTATCAGAAACAACACTACCTCTTGGGCTCAGTACACTTTCTAATGCAAGTGATGTACCTCCTGCTGTACCATTTGACTCTGCCCCTTTTCCATCTCGGGAATCTTCTAATAATTTTAAAATATCTGAAGATTTCGCATAACTCAGTTGAATATATTCCGTTTGAATTGGTGCTAATTTTATTCGCTGTGCAATTGCTTTCGCTTCATCATCTTCCGCTTTAATCAGCTCAGAAACTGGTGCAATCCAAATCACATTACCGTTACGACGTTTATCCAAGTTTTTGGTTTTTAACACAATATCCAATGCTTGATCCCAAGGCACATCTTTTAAACGCAGGGTAATATTGCCTTGGACGGTATCAGCCGCAACCATATTGATTTCAGTAAAATCTGCCAATAACTGCAAGACACGACGAACTTCAATATCCTGAAAATCTAAAGAGATTTTTTTACCCGTGTAATGATTGGCTGCTTTTGGACGTAATGGATTTTTATCTTCTGGACGCTTCAGACTAACCGTCAACTTATTGTCCGATTGATACGCCATGTACTCATAGCTGCCTGAAGATTGAATGGTAATAGTCCCATTACCGCCATCATTATGTGCATCTACGGTTGATACAGGCGTTGCAAAGTCATTCACATTTAAACGGCGTGTCAAATGTGTAGGAATTTTATTTCCTAATGTACGAATAACAATTTTACTGCCTTGTTGTTGCACATCAATAGGGGTATTTCCACCCAGTAAATCAACAACCACTTGGCCTTCACCATTCGACCCACGATGGAAACCAATATTTGAAATCCCTTGTTGCTGACGCTGAGCAACTGGTTCAGCAACACTCGCAGCTTGTGCTGAATTGATTTTTAAAATAAAGGTATTGCCTTCAACACGTGTGGTAAATGCACCTGCATTGGCCAAGTTTACAGTCAAACGTGCACGCTGTGCATCTGAAGTTACATCCACTGAACTTGCTTCAGCGGTTGCGACAGCAATTGAACTTTGCTTTAAATTTTGCTGTGCTTTATCAAAATCCAACACCAAACGTGAAGGTTGATCCAACTGGTATGCCTGTGGTTGTGGTGGTAAACCATTAAACATCACCCGAATTTCAGTTCCCTGACCTGGAATCTGCATCGGCACAATATTGGTTACACTGACCTGTGCACTGGCAACTTGCATCATCGCCATTGCAACAGCACCCATCGAAAACTGACGAAACACCTGCTTCATTGTATTGCCATCCCCAAAAATAAAATCTTGTACAGTATTTTTCATTTTTTATTCCTTTAAGCTTATGGCGCTGGCCCAATTAAAATGAGACTTCTCGGACGTTCGACATACCCTTCTCGACCATCTGGAATAATCTCAATCAAATCAATTTGTGTCGGGGTAATATTGACCACACGACCATGATTCAGCCCCATATAACTGCCACGTTGAATACGCTCAACCTCACCATCTGGTGTTTGAATTAAGGCCAAAGTCTGACCTGATTGATTACGCATGCTGCCTTTCATATTTAAGGTTTCAAGGGCATAGCTTTCCAAAGGTTGTGGCTGACGATTCAAGTTCGGATAAACGCGTTTACCCGCCATAATTTTCAGTTCTGCCGCGAGTGAGCTTGGTAAAAACGGACTCTTTAATGAATGCGCAGCATAATTAAAGGTCTCAACCGGTACAAAATCTGGCGCTGGCTCAATCGCCATCGGTTCCTGATTTCGAATATTGGCCATTTCCTGATTTACGACATCAATACGTGATTCACAACCTGCTAACAACATTACTGCAACAACAGAAAGTACCAATTTATTCATTTTCATTTTGGAGCCTCCCCTGTACTAGCTGCAGCTGTATCAGCAGCTTCAGTATTTCCAACATAGCGATATGTTTTGGCATTCAACACATAGTCAACTTTTGGAATATCTGAATTTTTTTCTTTATTTGCTGTCGCAATAATTGTGAAATTATGCAAAGTCACAATACGCGATAAACCGGCGATACCACTGACAAATGAACCAAAGGCATGATAATCCCCTGTTGCCTCAATACTGATCGGCTGTTCAATAAAGAATTCTTGTTTCACTTCTGGTTCAAGTCGAATAATTTTAAATTTCAACCCTGAATTCACACCAGTCAGGTTAATGTCTTCAACCAAGCCCGGAATTTCAGTTTCTTTCGGTAATTGTTCCAATTGCTGATTAAAACGCGCTTCCATATCTTGCAATTGCATTTCATATTGCTTCAAGTTACGCAGTTTTGAATCTTTTTCACGAAATTCATTTAATAAATTTTGTTCTTGCGCATTGGCATTGGAAATTGCATCAATCTTATTTTTAATCGCTAAAAAATAGCCCAAAATCGCCACAAGAATAATAATAAAGATCCAACAGGTGATTTTGACCGACAATGGCCAACTGCCATAGTTATTTGGATCTAAGGTATTAAACTGCTGCATGAACTTTTCAAGTGTCATTTTCTTTTTAGGCACGACGACAGCATCTTGATTCAATTGTTCAAATTCATCACGACTCATTTTGCAGCCTCCGGAGTTGGTGTTGCTGCAGTTTGTGCGTCAGATGTTTGCGCCGATGAAGCTGACTGTCCTGCATTTGCTGCTGGATCATTAATGGTCGGCTGCGCAATTTGCTCCAAATCAGCAGTCACAGTAAATGCACCATAAGATTCTTCTACGCGAGGAACCACTGACGTCGGCGCTTTGTCTTTTTTCTCTTCAGCCACAAGGAATGAGCTCATGAAGGCATTACGATACCAAGGTGATGCTTCCAAATTACGCAGTAAATCTGCAACAGTATTTGGACTTTCCGCACGCCCTTCGATCATAAATTTGTCGCCATTACGCTCAAATTTTGTGATGTACATATTGGCAGGTGTCACACGAACCAATTCATCTACAAGATGTACCGCGATTGGACGTTGACCTTGTAAGCCTTGAATCAGCTTCATGCGTTCAATAATGGCATTACGTTGTTCTTGCAAACCATCTAAAGACTTTAATTGAACATCTAAATTTTGGTTATGACTGATAATCAATTGGTTCGCTTGTTCTTGATCTTTTAATTTGTGATCAAAGTACAACCATGTTAAACCAACCCCAATTACCCCAATTAAGAAAGCCCCAATACAAAGTGCAATAAATTCTTTTTTTCGTTTCTCTCTTAGCTCATCACGCCAAGGGAGCAAGTTAATTTTTGCCATTAATCAAAACTCCTCAATGCTAGACCGCATGCCACCATGAGTGATGAGGCATCATTTTCAATTTTTTTAATATCAATTTGAGGTGAAAAACCCATTTGTAAGAATGGATTGGCAATCGTGACGCGGTAACCCAATTTTTGTTGAAGTAGTTTTGCAAGCCCCGGAATATTGGCATTCCCCCCTGCCAATAAAATATGGTCAATTTCGTTGAACTGTGAAGATGAGAAGAAGAACTGTAAAGAACGCGCTGCTTGTTGAACGACTGCTTCTAAGAAGGGTTCTAAGACTTCAACATCATAATCATCTGGCAAGGCACGTGTTTTTTTCGCACGACCCGCTTCTTCGAAAGACAATGCATAGCGATTTTGAATTTCCTGTGTCAACTGCTTGCCACCAAACACTTGCTCACGGGTATAAATCACTTTGTTATTCTGCATAACAGATAAGGTCGTCATACTATGACCAATATCTAAAATACCCACGGTATTTACACCCATTGGCAAAGTATCTGAGAAAACTTTAAATGCATTTTCAATTGCAAAGCTTTCTACATCGCCAATTTTTGGTGTCAGACCCGCAAGCTGAATGACTTCCGCACGCGCTTCAACATTTTCAATACGCGTAGCGACAAGTAAAACATTGACACGATTTGGATTAGATAGACGATCCGGCAAGACCTCAAAATCAAGGCTCGCTTCATCCAATGGGAAAGGAATATATTGCTCAGCATCATCACGAATCTGAATTTCACGTTCATCATCGTTCATATCTGCGTCCATTTCGATGATTTTTGTAATCACCATCGATGTTGGAACCGCTAAAGCTGCATTAGTGGTCTGCGTATTGGCCAAATTAATTGCGCGCTCTAAACAGTCACCGACAGCTTCCGGATTCAATATGTTCTTTTCAACAACACTTCCTTCTGGTAATGGGACCAAAGCATAGCTTTCTACCCAATACCGCCCACTCTTTACAGAAAGTTCCAAAACCTTAACAGAAGTCGAACTAATATCTACTCCTATTAACCCCTTATTTGGCTTACGATATAACCTGAGCACAATATAATTCCTATTATTTTTTTATCCCCAAAAAAATTAACCCACTAATTAGCATTGGTCTATAATTTTATACAGATACAATAACTCATCTAACAATCCGTATATCGAAAGGATATACTGACCACCAATTAGTTTGCCATTAGCTCTTATTAAAACTTACTTGTTATGAAAAAGCTATCTTGTTCAGGCCTTGTTCATCCATTTTTTTTGGCCATTATTATTATTTTGGTCGCAATTCCAATGGGTTTCTATGGCATGTATCTCTATATTGCCCCGTCTTTGCCTGAAATGTCCATCTTAAAAAAGGCTCCATTATTAAAACCCTTGCAAGTTTATAGTGCTGATAATGAGCTGATTGCAGAATATGGTGGCAAACTTTCGGTTCCTGTAGAGTACGACCAAATCCCGTCTCATTTCATTCATGGCTTTTTAGCTGCGGAAGATTCTTCGTTTTTTGAGCACAGCGGAATTAGTTTCAAAGGATTGGGACGTGCTGTCAGTGAAAGTATTACGGGTTCAGATGTGCAAACCGGTGGTTCAACCATTACCATGCAGGTTGCAAAAAACTATTATCTGACTCCAGAACGTACTTTAAAACGTAAACTGACTGAAGTTTTCCTTGCTCGAAAAATTGAACAGAATCTAAGCAAAGAAGAAATTTTAACGCTGTATGTCAACAAAATCTTTTTGGGCAAAAATGCTTACGGGATCGCTGCAGCTGCAAAAATTTATTATAACAAGAGCTTGCAAGATTTGAGTTTGGCTCAAATGGCAATGATTTCAGGCTTACCCAAAGCACCATCAAAATATAATCCTGTAGCCAACCCAAAACGTGCTTTAGAGCGTCGTAATTGGATTTTAGGACGTATGTTGCAATTGGGGTATATCAATCAATCTGAATATCAAAAAGCGATTGCTGAACCGATTAATCTCGATATGCCTGACCGCGGGGTCAGCAACAAATTCCCCTACGTCGGGGAAATGGTTCGCTCTGAGCTCGTAGAAAAGTTTGGCGAACAAGCGACAGATTCTGGCTATAAAGTCTATACCACCATCAACAGCCAACGCCAAGCCTATGCTGAGCAAGCTGTGCAAGATGGTCTTGAAGCTTACGATAGACGACATGGTTGGCGTGGTGCAGAAGCACATGATGAGCCATTAAAAAACTTTATTCCATATGCTAACACTTATCCTGCCCAAGTCACTAAAGTCAACAACACCAGTATCGAAGTGTTGATGCAAGATGGCAGTAGTGTGACTGTTCCATGGTCAGGTCTGTCTTGGGCACGTCCCTATCGCAATGCCAATAGTGTAGGCAATGCGCCAAGCAAAGCCTCACAAATTGTTAAAGTAAAAGATATTATTCGCCTACGTCCGAATGCTGATAAAAGCTCATGGGCTTTAGTGCAAATTCCAAAAGCGCAAGGTCAATTAATCGCACTCAACCCCAATAATGGTGGCATTGAAGCCATTGTCGGTGGTTATAATTTTTATCAATCTAAATTTAACCGTGCTCTACAAGGCTGGCGTCAGCCGGGTTCAACCATTAAACCCTTTGTTTATGCTTTAGCACTTGAACGCGGTATGACTCCATACTCCATGGTCAATGACAATCCAATTACGATTGGCAAGTGGACGCCTAAAAACTCTGACGGTCGGTATTTAGGGATGATTCCTCTACGCCGTGCCCTATATTTATCACGTAACACGGTCTCTGTTCGCTTATTACAAGTCGTCGGAATTGAACGTACTCGCCAATTATTTATGGATTTTGGCTTACAAGAAAACCAAATTCCAAGTAACTACACCATTGCTTTAGGTACCCCACAGGTGTTGCCGATTCAAATGGCGACAGGTTATGCGACTTTTGCCAACGGTGGATATCGTATTCAACCCCATTTTATTAGCCGTATTGAAGATGCTTATGGCAAAGTCATTTATCAAGCCAATCCTGAATATGCATGTATTCAATGTATCAATCAAAAGGACGAAGTTGAATCTGCAGATCCGACCACGCCGGATGATGAAGTGATTGAAGTCACCAATCAGGATAACAAGCCCGCTGAATCAAAAATTTCCGATACTGAAGCAGCAAACTATAAACAAGCTCAGCGGATTTTGAAGTCAAGTTCAGCCTTTGATATGGCGAACATCTTGCGTGACGTGATCCAACACGGTACAGGTCGTGCGGCTTTAAAAATTGGTCGCGGTGATTTAGGCGGTAAAACCGGTACAACCAATGATGCAAAAGACGCGTGGTTTGCTGGATTTAATGGAAAATTGGTCACTGTGGCTTGGGTCGGTTTTGACCAACCCTCTACTTTAGGTCGCCGTGAATATGGTGGTGTTGCAGCATTGCCTATTTGGTCAGATTTTATGGCGAAATCACTTAAAGGCACACCTGAAGCTTGGGTGCGTTTAGACACCCATGCCAAGAATCCAATCAACCGTAATTCGGCTAAAGCGACTCAAGGTCAACCTGAACAAGATCGTGCAGCAACGCCACCAATGGCTCAACCGCTGTATCGTCCTGCTCCTGTTGCACCGAAGCCTCAGGCTTCGCAAAATGATTTTGACGACCTTCCTGGGTCTACTGAAACCAATCTTGCACCGACTCGAACTGCGCCTCCGCCAATGCAGCCTAAACCACAAGGTGCAGAGCATAAAACGGACGCACTTGATCATCTCATCGATCAAGTTCAGTAAATACTGCATAAAAAAAGCCCTCAAACGAGGGCTTTTTTATCACTTCCAATGCATTATTTCTTTTTAAAGAGATAAATTTGATACTGCGCTTGCAACTCAAATTGTTCATTTTTTTCTAGAGCTTCTCGACGCTCAGCTTTCACTTTATAGGCATAAGGCGTCATTGCAATTAAGTTTTTGAGATCCTGCTGAGAAAGTGACATTTTCGCTTGAACCACTTGTTCACTTTCCAATTCAAAATCATTCGCCAGTTGTTCCACAAATTTATGCGGTTCATGTGGTTTTACTTCTTCAAACAAAGCTTCACGCATAGCATAAAGATGCTCTGGTGCAGGTGTAACCACCATCAAGTGCCCCTCAGGCTTTAATACGCGAAGGATTTCTTCTTTTGGAATAGGACTAAATAAACTCGTACACAAGTCAATCGAATGGTCTAATACAGGTAAGGTTGCCCCTGTCCCAACCACCCAAGTCACCTCTTTATTCAGTTTAGCGGCCACTTGTACTGCATTTTTAGCAATATCGACACCCACACACTGTAGTACTTCAGCTTGCATCGCATCAGTGTAATAGCCTTCACCACAGCCAATATCCAACAAGTTTTCAACCCTTAATTTTTGAATCAAAGCCACCACTGCCTGTTGCAAAGGTGCATAGTGACCTGCACTCAAAAACGCACGACGCGCCTGTATAGATTCAGGCGTATCACCCGGATTTTTACTGTGTTTATGTTGAACCACATGTAAATTGACATAGCCTTGTTTTGCAACATCATAGCTATGATTATTTTCACAGCGCCATGTCCGCTCTGTGAGTTTCAATGCTTCACGGCATACAGGACACATCAACAGGTTCATCATTTACTCCACTATATTTTTGAAATAAAAAAACCGGCATCTGTGGGAGCAAATGCCGGTTTCGTTTATTTATTTGCTTAACGTAATTTTAAAGTCATTAGACCCAAAACTACCAGCATAATTGTGATAATCCAAAAACGAATCACCACCTGAGTTTCACGCCATCCCTTTTTCTCATAGTGATGGTGCAGCGGTGCCATTAAGAATACACGCTTGTTCCGCATACGCAGTGAGCCAATTTGCAAGAAAACAGAAATAGCTTCAACCACAAAGACACCGCCCATAATGGCAAAAACGATTTCTTGACGAACCATGACTGCGATCGTACCGAGCATCGCACCTAGAGATAAGGCACCGACATCACCCATAAACACTTGAGCTGGATGCGCGTTAAACCATAAGAATGCCAAACCAGCACCGATCATTGCCGCACAGATCACGACAAGTTCAGATGCGTATTTCACATAAGGGATATGTAAATAATCGGCAAAACGAACATCACCAGCCAGATAAGCAAATACACCTAAACCTGCGGCAACTAGAACGATTGGCATAATCGCCAGACCATCTAAACCATCGGTTAAGTTCACAGCATTGGATGCACCGTTAATCACCAAATAAGTAAAGACAATAAAGCCAATACCGAGTGGAATAATAGACAACGGAATGCTAATTTCTTTAAAGAATGGAATCAGCAGATCCAACATATTTGAGGTATGTACAGGGTTTGCTTGCTGTGTCGCAATCACATAGAGCGCAATACCGGCGCCTAACGATGCCACAGAAGTCCAAAAGAATTTCTTCTTCGCAGGTAGACCGGCATTATCTTTATAACGGATTTTAATCCAGTCATCTGCCCAGCCAACAGCACCAAAGATCACCATCACACCAAGTACAATCCATACATAAGGGTTTGAAAGATCGGCCCAAAGTAAGGTTGAAATCCCAATAGACAGTAAAATCAACACACCGCCCATAGTCGGTGTGCCCATTTTTTTGGCATGATTTTCAGGTGCAAATGAACTGACTGCCTGACCATATTTGAGAGCTTGCAATTTGCGGATCATCACAGGTCCAAGCAACAGACCAATGGCCAATGCCGTTAAGACACTGAGTAGTGAACGAAGCGTTAAATAACGAACAACCTGAAACGAGCTGTGATAACCCGCAAGCTGCTCAAATAACCATAACAGCATTAAAGTTTCTCCATCAATTCAGCCATCAAAGTTTCCATGTGGGTATAACGAGAACCTTTAAACAGGAAACTCATGGACTGAGGCTGATGTGTTTTGACTAGACTAATTAATAACGGTAAAGCCTGTTCTTGAGTAAGAAAGGCCTGTAATTTTTTACCATATTGTGTACTACGCGCGCCTTCTTGCACAGCAGGTGAAAACTCACCGACAGCAACGACAAATTGAAGACCAGAGTGTGCTACAAGATCACGTCCCAACATGTAGTGCTGCTGTGCAGCAGATGAACCTAACTCACCAATATCCCCAATGACCATGACTTTGATGCCATCTTGCTGCGCAAGTACATCAGCAGCAGCACGCATTGAGGTTGGATTTGCATTGTAAGTATCATCAATAAACAAATAATCTTTGTGTTGAATAAAGTTTAGACGGCCTTTGGCACCTGTCGCATGTTCAAGCCCCACAACGATATCATCTAAACTCACACCAATCGACAACGCGAAAGCTGCGGCTGCAGTGGCATTTTGCACATTATGCTCACCCGCAAATGGCAGTTGAACAGGACGCGAACCTTGTGGCGTATTTAAGATAAAACGTGAAGATTGAGCCTGAAGTTCAGTCTCAGTCGCAAAAACATCCCCGCCCTGACCAAAACTCATTACTTGCTCAGTTTGCACCGCTTGACGAATGGCATCTGT
The DNA here is from genome assembly GCF_013418285.1 of Acinetobacter sp. YH12152. Taxonomy (NCBI): domain Bacteria; kingdom Pseudomonadati; phylum Pseudomonadota; class Gammaproteobacteria; order Moraxellales; family Moraxellaceae; genus Acinetobacter; species Acinetobacter sp. YH12152. Next base: position 12,107 of record NZ_VPCH01000006.1, on the reverse strand, counting down.
AAAATCATCTGCCGCAGGGACAATCGAAGTTCCTGTTTTCGCTATATGTGCATAAATTTCAGACTTGGCACAACAAATACCATCACGCCCACCAAACTCCCCCATATGAGCGGTGCCAATATTTAAAATACCGGCAACCTGAGGCTGTACCAAATTTGAGGTGTAATCAATTTCACCTTTATGACTGGCACCAAGCTCCATCACGGCATACTGATGTTCTGGACGTAACTCAAGTAACATCATCGGTACGCCAAGGTCATTATTTAAATTACCGCGCGTAATTAACGTTGGTGCAAGACGAGAAAGGATACTCCCGAGCATCTCTTTGGTCGTAGTTTTACCACTACTTCCTGTCAAGGCAATCACTTTTAAGGCTGGGTTTTGGGCACGACGAAATGCACCTAAATGTCCAAGTGCTAAACGTGTATCTGCAACCACCAACTGACAAATATCCACATCAACCGGATGACTGACAATGGCAATTTCACAACCCTTTTCAGCCACTTGAGCAAGGAAGTCATGCGCATCAAAGCGTTCACCTTTCAGGGCAAGAAAAGCGTCACCTTGCTCTGCATGACGTGAGTCGGTCAAAATTCGTTTTACAGAACCTGTCGGCGCTTGATTGTTATGCCAGTGACCTTGTGTCGCTTGAACCAACTGTTCGGCAGTCCATGGTTCTAACGGAACCGTACTGGTCGTTGAAGTATGCATATCTGTTTCCTATTGCGCTGGATAAGCCGAGTCAGTGTTGTGATGCTGGGAATCAATCGCTGATTTCACTTCCACCACATCATCAAACCAATGTCGAACACCATCAATTTCTTGATAGTTTTCATGGCCTTTACCAGCAATCACCACAATATCACCCGCTTGCGCATGGTTGACTGCGAATTTAATCGCTTCACGGCGGTCATGGATTTCATGGACAGTTTTTCCAGTAAAATCAATACCAGCCTTCATATCTGCAAAAATTTGTTCTGGGTTTTCAGTACGTGGATTATCCGAGGTAATCAACGCAACATCTGCATGGTTTAATGCCGCTTGTGTCATCAATGGACGCTTACCACGGTCACGATCACCACCACAGCCAAACACCGCCCATAACTGTTGCGATACATGACGTTTTAAAGTCTGTAACACTTGAACTAAAGCATCTGGTGTATGTGCATAATCCACCACAAACAGGCGTTCATCATCACGAATCACTTGCATACGACCCGGTGCACCTTTTAACTCGGGCGCAGTTGCGATCAAGGCAGATAAGTCAAAACCCGCTTGCTCCGCTGAAATTAAGCTCGCCACAATATTTTCAATATTGAAGTGTCCCAATAATGGACTTTGCACCACAAATTCAGCTTGAGCAGTACGCAATTTAAATTGTGCGCCCGTTAAGCTGTATTGAATATCCGTCACTTGATAATCCGCAGCCTGACGCGTTGAATAAGTCAAAATTTTAGGCTGAGCCGGGTTTTGGCGTGCGGCATTCAGCATCACTTCTGCATGTTCATCATCGAGATTGATGACTGCAACTTTGAGCGATGGAAACTGAAACAAACGTGATTTCGCTTCAGCATAGGCTTCAAGGGTTTTATGATAATCCAAATGGTCACGACTTAAATTGCTATAAGCGGCAATTTCAATTGCACAGCCATTTAATCGACCTTGTTCTAAGCCATGCGAACTTGCCTCAATGGCAGCAAACTCTGCACCTTCAAGTGCATAGGTATGCAACGCATTTTGCATATGTAACGCATCTAAAGTGGTGTGAGAAGAGGCTTCTAAATTCGGTAAAATTCCGTTACCAGTGGTTCCCATCACTGCACATTTTTTGCCTTGCAGCATGATTAATTCAGCGATTAAACGAGAGATCGTGGTTTTACCATTGGTACCCGTCACTGCCAAAATTCGTGCAGCTTGAGCTGGTTGAGTCGCCTGTAAATATTGCTTTTGCCACTGCCCCATCAATTGACGCACATCCGCGATCACGACACTTTGATCCAAGCCCAAATCAGTTTCTGAAATGACTGCCAACGCGCCATTCTCTAACGCTGCACGTGCAAATTGTGCTGTTTTTTCAGGTTGCGAAAACGAAGTCAGGGCAATAAATATTTGCCCTGCTGTAATTTTGCGACTATCCAGATTGAAGCCCTGAAAGGATTGCGACATCCATTCAGCGGGCTGTTCAACGGTGTATAGATCTTGAAACGTAATTTTCATTCATCACCTATTACTGGATCTTAGGAGTGTCTAAAGGTTTATCTAATGGTACGTTCATTAAACGTAAAGATTCTTGCATTACACGAGCGAAAACTGGTGCAGCCACCAGACCACCGTAATACTGACCTGTTGGGTTTTCCACCACAACAATCATGGCCAAACGTGGATCACTCACTGGTGCGACACCAGCAAAGAGTGCACGATATTCTGAAGTCGAATAACCTTTACGGTCTGCACGTAATTTATGTGCTGTACCAGTTTTACCTGCCACGCGATAACCCGGAATATTGGCTTGACGTGCCGTACCACCCGGTAAGGTCACCGCTTCCATCATTAAAAGCACTTGATCAGCAATTTTAGGGTCAATCATCTGCTCACCTTTCGGCTTTTCCTCAAGCTTGTACAAGCTCAGTGGCATTTTGACGCCCTTGTTGGCAATCATGGCATAAGCATCAGCCAGTTGGAGCACTGTAGCGTTCAAACCATAACCATAAGCCATGGTTGCTACTTCAGACACATTCCATTTGCTCTTCGGCAAAATCAGACCAGCACTTTCGCCGGGGAATTTCACGGCTGAACGTTGACCAAAGCCAAGACGTTGATAGAAGGTCGGTAATGTTTCATAAGGGAGAGATAAAGCGATTTTTGCCACACCGACGTTAGACGATTTTTGAATAATGCCGCCCAAAGTCAGAGGGCCATAGTTATGCGTATCTCGAATAGTATGATTCCCAACGCGCATTGAACCTGGTGTGGTATTTACCACCGTATTTGCCGTGTATTTACCGCTTTCCAACGCCATTGCCACGGTCATTGGCTTCATGGTTGAACCCGGCTCAAAGGAGTCAATTGCACCACGGTTACGCATGGCATCTTTATTTAAGACACCTTTTTTATCATTTGGGTTGTAAGACGGCCAAGAGGTCATCGCTAAAATTTCACCCGTTTTGACATCGACAGCAATCGCTGTGGCAGAACGTGCATTATTGGCTACCCCGGCTGCAGTCAACTCACGATACATAATGTATTGCAAACGTGAATCAATACTCAGCGTGATATTTTCACCCGACTCAACTTCTTTCACGATCTCAGGGTCTTTAACGCGGTTGCCTTTTTTATCTCGGACAATTTGCTGCGCACCATCTACGCCTGCAAGACGTTCATTCAATTGCATCTCTAAACCTTCGATGCCCATACCCTCACTATTGGTTAAACCAATAATTTGTGAGTTTGGCTGAGGCTGTGGATAGTAGCGCTTATAGTTTTTCTCGGTATATACCCCCTGAAAGTCACGTTTCATGATCAATTCAGCTTGTTGTGGTGGCACTTCTTTCTTTAAAACTAAATAACGTGAACGTGGACGCTCATTCATTTTGCGTCTCAGTTCAGCACGATCCATCCCTACAGCATCAGCGAGTTCATCTAAATTCAGATTTTTATCTGGTAATTGACGTTTTAACTTACGATTGTTTGGATCTTTAGCCAATTCCGCCGTAATTTCTTCAAAGAGTTTTTTATTGTCAAAATAATCACGTGGATCGATCACGATTTTCATGATCGGAGTACTAATGGCTAAAGGAACGCCGTGACGGTCATAGATTACACCGCGCATGGCTTTTAAGGTTTCAGTTCTTAAAATTTTGGCATTGGCTTTATTTTGTAAAAAGTCTTTATTGATGATTTGTACATAAAAAGCCCGCCCGACCAATGCAATAAAGCACAGTAAAACCACCGCCCACATCAAGTGATAGCGCCACATCTCCACCGAAATGGCTGTACGACCAGTAACAGACTGCTGTTTTTTACGCGGAGTTTGTTTGTTTCTCTTTTCAACCATGTGACCGGCAGCCTATTTTTTCTGTTCTGGAGTTTGTGGCAATGAAATAACAACGGTTTGTGCAATAGGAGGCGAATACATCCGTAATTGGGTAACTGCACGTGTCCCAATTTGGGCTGTTGCACCAAAAGTTTGTTGTTCGATCAGCAAACGTCCCCATTCTGCGTTGAGGTCATCCCTTTCACGCATATAGGTACTCAATTGACGATAATCTTGGCGATATTCAAAGACTTGAAACACCACCATAATCGCACTCACAAAAACCAAGAGCAATAAAATGCCGTATGTAATGATTTTCTTTGACTGCGATTGATCAGAGTTTTTTTCGATTGCTTCGGTTTTCATTCTTTGCCTTTTAAGCTAAACGCTCTGCCACACGAAGCCAAGCACTACGAGATCGTGGATTGGCTTTAACTTCTTCTTCACTTGCTTTAATTCGTGACACTTTTTTTAAGCGGCGGGTATCTTCGCGTTTTTGTGGTAAACCCCAGCCTGTGTCTTCTGCAAGTGTAGATTCTTTTTGAATAAATTGTTTAATTAAACGATCCTCTAAAGAGTGGAAACTGATCACTGCAAGAGTGCCTTCAGGTTTCAGCATATCCACCGCTTGAGGTAAGAAGATATCAATATCGTCGAGTTCTTTGTTAATAGCAATACGAATTGCTTGGAAAGTTCGTGTCGCTGCATGTTTATTTTTTTCCCATTTCGGGTGGGCAACTTTCACGATTTCAGCCAATTGAGCTGTGGTTTCAATATACCCTGCCGCTTTAATCGCTTTGGCAATACGGCGGCTATAACGTTCTTCACCATATTTAAAAATAATATTGGCCAAATCTTCTTCTTCAATATCAACCAACCACTCTGCGGCTGTTGGGCCTTGTGAGTTGTCCATACGCATATCAAGTGGGCCATCTTTCATAAAGCTAAAGCCACGTTCTGCTTGGTCTAGCTGCGGAGATGACACCCCTAAATCCGCCATTATACCGTCGACCAAATCGATACCACGACTACGCAGTTCTTCTTTTAAGTCTGCAAAACTGGCGTGAATAATTTTAAAACGCGCATCTTCTTGTTCTAATTCTGCTGCAACGGCCAATGCTTGTGGGTCTTTATCAAAGGCATAAACACGTGCATTTTCATCTAATTTAGACAGTAATAAACGTGTATGACCGCCACGCCCAAATGTGCCATCTACGAAAATTCCTGTATTGCGATCTGCCAGTAAAGCATCAACAGTTTCATGAAGTAATACAGAAATATGCGACATAAGGGTTCGTTCAACACAGCTAAAAATGTAACTGCACATTATTACCTTGTTTTAGCAAAGCTCCAAACGTCTTTTTGTACAGAAATATTACTTTCCATAGAGAAAACCGTTTTTATTTTTTGCCATCCATTAAAAAACCTCCCGAAGGAGGTCTTTGAACATCTCAAATCATAGATTTCGATGTATTAGCGCTTGTTATTGTAGATCTGATCGAAGATCGCACCATTCACAAAATGTGTTTGTTGAGCTTTTGCCCAACCACCAAACACTTCATCAATGGTAAAGGTTTTTAATGGCGGGAACTGTGATTTATATTTTGCTAAAACTGCTGCATTACGTGGGCGGTAAAAATGACGAGCTGCCATCTCTTGACCTAATGGAGAATAAAGATAATTGATATAGCCTTGAGCTAACCATTTATTACCATTTTTATCGACAGTTTTGTCTACGATTGCCACTGAAGGCTCAGTCAAAATCGACATCGATGGATACACGATATCAAATTTGTTTTTACCCAAAGTTTTTTGCGTAACTAAAGCTTCGTTTTCCCAAGTCAATAACACATCACCAATACCACGTTCTGCAAATGTAGTCATCGATGCACGTGCCGCAGAGTCCATTACTTTTACGTTATGGTACATCTTACCCACGAAATCTTTGGCTTTCGCTTCATTACCACCCGGCTGTTTCAAAGCATAACCCCAAGCTGACAAGTAAACCCAACGTGGGAGACCGCCAGTTTTCGGGTTCGGGGTAATAATTTGTACACCCGGTTTGGTTAAATCAGACCAATCTTTAATATGTTTCGGGTTGCCCTTACGCACCATGAAGACAATCGTTGACGTATATGGCGCTGAGTTATGTGGAAACTCTTTTTGCCAACCCGGCTGAATCTGTCCAGACTTTACAATTTCTTCGATGTCATTGGCCAATGCCAAAGTCACGACATCACCTTTTAAACCGTCAACCACAGAACGGGCTTGTTTACCTGAACCACCATGTGATTGTTTAAATGCAACCGTTTTACCCGTACGCTCTTTCCAATATGCGCCAAATGACTTATTAAATTCGTCATAAAATTCACGCGTTGCATCATAAGAAACGTTTAAAAATTCACGATCAGCAGCCTGAGCAGACGCTGAGAAAGCAACACCAGTGGCAAGCAACGCAGCACTGAGCCACGCCTTAAATTGAGTTTTCATAACAGCCAGCATAAAGTTATATTCAATACTGCTAAATATATGAAATAAAGTCATAAATCGCAATTGCAGCAAGTTTAGACGTCTTGCTGGATACAGCTAACGTAGCGAATTTAATTGTTTGTTTTTCATATTAAAATACACAAAAACAATCTACTTATTCTCTATATATAGATTTTTATGCATTACATATGCAAAAAAACGGATAACCCCAATTATCCGTTTTTACACCAATCAACTTTATTTGCAGACTTACTCTTTATTCTTTTCACTATAGATTTGATCGAAAATCGCACCATTCACAAAATGTGTCTTTTGCGCTTTTGCCCAACCGCCAAACACTTTATCAATGGTAAAGGTTTGAACTTTCGGGAATTGAACAGCGTATTTTGCTGTGGCTTTTGCATCGCGAGGGCGGAAGAAATATTTACCTGCCAGCTCTTGGCCCTTAGGTGAATATAGATAGTTTAAATAACCCTTCGCCAAATTTCGATTACCATTTTTGTCGACGGTTTTATCTACTACAGCCACCGAAGGTTCAGCTAAAATCGAAATAGACGGATAAACAATGTCATATTTATCTTTGCCTAAGCCCTGAGTCGCTAATAGTGCCTCATTTTCCCAAGATAGTAAGACATCTCCAATGCCACGCTCAGCAAAGGTCGTGAGTGAACCACGTGCACCAGAATCCAATACTTTGACATTGCTATAGAGTTTTTTCACCAATTCTTTGGCTTTGGCATCATTTCCACCCGGTTGTTTTAAAGCATATCCCCAAGCTGATAAATAGATCCAACGCGGTGCCCCACCTGTTTTTGGATTTGGCGTAATAATTTCAACACCCAGTTTGGTCAGGTCATTCCAATCTTTAATTTTTTTCGGGTTGCCCTTACGCACCAAAAATACGATAGTTGAGGTATACGGCGCAGAATTATGTGGAAATTGTTTTTGCCAATTTTTATTGATTTGTCCAGTCGCCACAATTTCATCAATATCATTGGCCAATGCCAAAGTGACAACGTCTGCTTGTAAACCTGTTGCCACTGCACGAGCTTGTTTGCCAGAACCACCATGTGATTGTTTAAAATTAATCTCTTGTCCTGTACGTTTTTTCCAATATTGTCCAAATTCTTGGTTATATTCCTGATAAAACTCACGTGTTGGGTCATAAGAAACATTTAAGAAATCTTTTGCGGCATACACCTGTACCGCCACCCCACCCAACAAAGCGAAAATTCCCGATGCTATTATTTTTTTCATCTGCTCAAACTCAAATTGATATTGAGAGCACTATATAAATCAAAAATAACTTTAACAATCAGATATCTATAATATAAATTCAAATCTATTTCTGTTTTAAAGATATCTAAAAATAACGTATTTAAAGCTTTAATTCTGCTAATACAGCAACAATCAGAAGCGATCTCCATGCTATCTTCATAGTTGTTTGCTAAAACATCCGAAAATCTAGAGAAAACAGTCTATTTAGGTAATCCTAGTACAGACTTTTTTAGTTTTTTTGTAAAAATTGTGACGTAGTTCTACTTTTTAATTACGAAAGATGGTTAAATCGTAGTCTAAATATTAAAACTATTTTGCAAATAAAAAGTTCCATCACCAAAACTAGGGGGAGATTTGGACATGAAATTTTCATACGCACTATGCCTAGGCTTAAGTTTAAGCGTGACTGCACAGACTGGATTTTGTGCTGTAACCAGCACCGCATCGAATAACAAACTTACGATGCCTGCTGAACGTACCTCATTGATCGAAAAAGCGATTAATCAGCAAAAATCTGAAGGTAAAGGCCGTACAGATGATAATTTAAAAGTACTTACGTCTATTAAAGCTGCACCGACTCAAAGTTTCTTTGCATCACAAAACCAAAGTTTTTCTCGTTTTGTTCAAGCCATTTTCTCTGGTAGCAACTCATAACGACATCAGTATATTGATGCTGCCCAAGCTATTGTTTTAGACCAGTTCCCCCACTGTCGTCTAAAAAACACTAAAAACGCCTGATCATTCAATGTTGAATTAAGCATTAAGTGATCAGGCTTTTTCGTTATAATAGATCCCAATTTACATTCTGATTAAAAGCTGATTATGACTGTTCGTACTCGTATCGCACCTTCTCCTACTGGTTTCCCGCATGTTGGGACTGCTTATATTGCATTGTTTAACTTATGTTTTGCGAAGCAACATGGCGGTGAATTTATTCTTCGTATTGAAGATACAGACCAACTGCGCTCTACCCCAGAATCTGAAAAAATGATTTTAGATTCATTGCGTTGGTTAGGTTTGAACTGGTCAGAAGGTCCAGATGTGGGTGGCCCTCATGCGCCATATCGCCAATCTGAACGTATGGACATTTATAAACAATATGCGTTGGAACTGGTTGAAAAAGGTCATGCATTCTACTGCTTCGCAACAGCAGAAGAACTCGATCAAATGCGTGCGGAACAACAAGCGCGTGGTGAATCACCGCGTTACGACGGACGTGGCTTAAAACACACTGCGGAAGAAGTGGCGCAGCGTTTGGCTGCTGGTGAACCGCATGTCATTCGTATGAAAGTGCCTGAAGAAGGGATTTGTAAATTTAACGATTTACTGCGTGGCGAAGTCGAAATTCCTTGGGCGCAAGTCGACATGCAAATTCTACTGAAAACCGATGGTTTACCGACGTATCACTTGGCAAACGTAGTTGATGACCATTTAATGGAAATCACTCACGTGATTCGTGGTGAAGAATGGATTCCCTCTGCGCCTAAACACCAATTATTGTACAAATATTTTGGTTGGGACATGCCGGTGCTTTGCCACATGCCGCTGTTACGTAACCCAGATAAATCAAAACTGTCTAAACGTAAAAACCCAACATCAATTAACTACTACAAAGACATCGGCGTTTTACCAGAAGCCTTGTTGAACTACTTAGGCCGCATGGGCTGGTCAATGCCGGATGAAAGTGAAAAATTCACTTTGGCTGAAATGATTGAACACTTTGACATTCAACGTGTATCACTAGGCGGTCCAATCTTTGATGTTGAAAAGCTAAACTGGTTAAATGGTCAATGGATTAAAGGTTTAACACCGGGTCAATTGCTCGATACCCTACTGGCTTGGAAATCAGATCGTAATACCTTGGAAGAAATTGCTGCTGCGATTCAACCACGTATTAATTTATTGTCTGAAGCAGTGAATTGGGCAGGTTTTTATTTCAACCAATTCCCAACACTCAGCAAAGAACAGTTTGAAAGCAAAAAATTGACTGAAGAACAAGTTCGTCAAAGCCTTCAATTTGCCATTTGGCGTCTAGAAAGCATGTTCACTTGGAACAATGACACTGTCAGCCAAACGCTTATGGATTTGGCGAACCAAATGGACATTAAACTTCGTGACTTCATGCCAACCTTCTTTATTGCTATTGCTGGTTCGACATCTTCGACACCGGTTATGCAATCGATGGTAACCATTGGTCCTGATTTAACCTTTGCTCGCTTACGTCATGCGCTTGAAATTGTGGGCGGTCCGAGTAAAAAAGAAACAAAAGCATGGGAAAAACTCAATGAAAGCCTAAAACTGCCGAAAAATGATGCAGTTGATGAAGCTTAATTGATTTTTTAGTTGACGGATGGGCGTTATCCCCCTAATATAGCGCCCATACCGAGAGATGGTGTCAACCAACTCTAAGTTGCCTCAAATTGTCCCTATCGTCTAGAGGCCTAGGACATCGCCCTTTCACGGCGGTAACCGGGGTTCGAATCCCCGTAGGGACGCCATATTCAAGGTGATGCAAATCATCTTATAAAAAACCCAAGCATTATGACTTGGGTTTTTTATTGCCTAAATTTTATCTGATTTAAATTTACGGTATTTTTGCTTTCTGCGTCATTCTGATTAAAATAAACCATAGATTAAAATTATGGAGTTGCAATGCAATACCGTTGCCCTAAATGTCAAAGCCCTAAAATTATGCCTCTTGCGCAAGCAGGCCAGCCTGTTGCTCGTCCTGTCGTGCCTAAAAGCCTGATTATCCTCATCCCTGCGGTATTTATTCTTTTACTGTTGGTGATTATCAGCATCGCAATGTGGATTTTTGGTGACGGTGCAGGTACTACATTACAAACTGCGACTGTTGTTGTATTTATTGCTTGCTTGATTGCAGGCTTCATGTTCTATCGCGACCTGCCAGATTTTAAAATCTCAATGCAAGGTTTTATGCAATCACAGAAAAAATGGAAATGCCGCGAATGTAATCATGAGTGGGAAATCTAAACAGGCCATTTAAATCACATCAGCATTAGTGCTGATGTGGTTCATCATAAGAATGCGCGTGATCATCTTGAAGGTGCTCATGTGCATGATCAGACTTTTGGGTGTGTTGGTGTACCACACATTCATCTTCTTCGATTTGCAATGTCATCTCCGTGATTCCATGTTCATGTTGCAACATTTCAATCGCCTCAAAATACAAGGCATTACGATCGGCTTCAGGTGCAAAGAGATGAACCGTCAAATGCACATTCTTTGACGTTATTGCCCAGACCTTTAACTGGTGAATGCTCTCCACCCCTTTGAGTGCCAATAAATCATTGCGTAACTTTTCTATGTCGATTTCTTCAGGCACGCCTTCCAATAAAATATTGATACTTTGTTTGAGTAAAATCCAAGTCCTTGGTAAGACCCAAAAACCAATGAGCACCGCTATAAGGGTATCGACCCATATCCAGCCCGTAAAATAAATAATCGCCGCGCCAATAATCACACCCACCGAACCTAAGGCATCACTCAACACCTCTAGATACGCTCCTTTCACATTCAAGCTTTCTTGCGAACTGGAAAATAAAATACGCATCGAGATTAAGTTAATGATTAGACCGATGACGGCCACAATCATCATGCCCATACTTTGAATTTCCGGCGGCGTTGAAAAGCGCTGATAGGCCTCATACAAAATATAAATCGCAACCACAAATAGCATCAAGGCATTAAACAAGGCTGCCAAAATTTCAAAACGCTGATAGCCAAAGGTACGTTTGTTATCAGCAGGAAGCTTGCCAATTTTGATCGCGACCAATGCTATGGCAAGGGCTGCAGCATCGGTGAACATATGTGCCGCATCTGACAATAGCGCCAAACTTTGCGTCATAAATCCAGCAATGACTTCAACAATCAAAAATGTCGTGGTCAGTGCTAAAGCAAAACTTAATTTTTTGACATTCCCTTCTGTGACAACGGCATGGCTGTGGTCATGCCCATGATGCTCACTCATTATTTTCTGACCTTTATAAATTATATATTCTTCAGTCATGAGCTTAACAGGTGCAGCAAACGTAATAAAATTACATCATTCAACCTTCAGTATTACGTTTTACTTTCAAGCTTAAAAACTGCTTTTTCAGCATCCTCTTTCAATTTATTCAAATTAATTTTTCGCGATCTAGATGACTGAAATTACTTTTGACATCCTCACCCCCTTAAAAGAGGGTGATTCCTACAGCTAGACGCTTATGCCCAAGCGCAAGAATGTTTAGAGCTGAGTTTATATCTCGATCATGAGCTGTACCACAGCTCATGCACTCCCATT
>NZ_VPCH01000071.1:0-11465 GCF_013418285.1 Acinetobacter sp. YH12152 | reverse complement strand
GGAGCGACAATTGATGTAATTCGAGAATACATCCAAAACCAAGAAAGACCCGACTGAAAAGGCGTGCTATCCATCTCCATCTAAATCACAGATTATAGATGGAGAATTCCGCACATTTAGTTAAAAACCAAAAGCGCACAGCAGCAATGGTTGCTTGAAGTTTCGAAACGCTGGCTGAGTGTTGCAGAATGGTTAGCGCATGTGATTCCACATCCAGATGATCCGCAGCAATGGCTGTCTGCCAACTATCGTGATGTGGTGCTGAGCAAACTTGGTGAAGGTCGTATCGGTATCTTAGGAGATGCGGCTCATGCCATGAGTCCGCAGCTTGGACAAGGCGCCAATATGGCGCTGCTCGACGCATGGGCCACCAGTCAAGCCCTGCTTCAATATCAACAGGATTTCTCACTGCAAAACCTCTGGCAGCAGTATCATCAACTGCGGTTGCCGTCCGTGCGGTTTTACCAATTTTTTAGCCGCCTGCTGACACCGTTTTATCAATCACATCATCGCTGGACAGCGCCGCTGCGTGATATTTCATTTCGTGCCATGTATCAGCTGCCGTTTTTCCGCAAAGAAATGGCCATCACGATTTCTGGCTTAAAAACAGGTGCATGTGGGCAAATGAATTATGCCGACATAGCCCGCAAGTCTGCAGATGATTCTGCGGCTGAACTGCGCAATTTAAAATTTGATTAAGAATTAACTCCCCATCATTCTCTTGATGGCTTACACTATGATGCTGCTCAAATGCTGCGGCATTTATTTTTTGATTTTTGAATTGGTGAAATCCTCATGAACAACCTGCAATGGCTCGATGAAGTAAAATTTAACGAACAAGGCTTAGTGCCTGCTATTGCACAGCATCATCAAAGCGGACGCGTATTGATGGTGGCATGGATGAACCGTGAAGCGTTGGCGCAAACTGCAGAAAAAAATCAAGCGGTGTACTTTTCACGTTCACGCAATAAGTTATGGCATAAAGGTGAAGAATCTGGCCATTTCCAAACCGTGCATGAAATCCGTTTGGACTGTGATGCTGACGTGATTGTGCTACAAATTGAACAACATGGCGGCATTGCCTGCCATACCGGTCGTGAGTCGTGTTTCTATCGCAAACTTACTGCCAATGGCTGGGAAGTTGTCGATGCGCAATTGAAAGATCCGGCTGCAATTTATGGTGCAAAATCAGCAAATCCACATACCCTTGCGATGAATGCGTCCAATGTACAATCTGAGCAAGTCGAAGTACTCGACTACTTAGGTAAAATGATGGCTGAACGCAAACAAGCCGACCCTGAATCCTCTTATGTGGCAAAGCTTTACCATAAAGGTCTGAATAAAATTTTAGAAAAAATCGGTGAAGAAAGTGTTGAAACCATCATTGCCGCTAAAGATTTTAAAATCGAAGCCAATGAAGACAACAAAAACGATCTGATTTACGAAGTGGCAGACCTTTGGTTCCATACCATTGTAATGCTAGGTTATTTCGATATTGATCCACAATTGGTACTTAACGAACTCGCTCGTCGTCAAGGCCTTTCCGGTTTGGTTGAAAAAGCCAACCGTCAGCACTAAGACGCAACCGTGCCAGAGCTTAAAAAACCGACCGCGACCTATGAGCAGGCTACTGCCATAGATAACGCACGTCTAGGCAAATCATTTAAAGTGATCGCCTATGCTGGCACAGGTAAAACCACCACACTCCAAATGATCAGTGATGCCATGCCTCAGCGGCGTGGCATGTACTTGGCCTTTAACAAAGCCATTGCCACCGAAGCACAGAATCGTTTTCATCAAAATGTCGACTGTCGAACCTTCCACTCATTGGCTTATCGTAGTGTTCCACGTGGAGTGACTGATAAACTGCGTCTACCACGTTTAAGTCCCAGTTTTATTGCCAAAGAATATCGACTAGAACCGATCACCCTACGTCGTATGATGGGCGGTCGTTATGAAAAATATGTACTCATGCCTTCGCGTTTGGCGAGTCTGGTGGCAAATGCTGTTAGTTATTTCTGTTCGACCAGTTCACAGTACCCTGCCCCACGACATCTACAAGCACCGAGTTGGTTGCATCCTGACGATATCGAAAGCTTACAAAAGCACTTATATCCTGCGATTGAACGTCGTTGGTTAGAATCGATTGATCCGAACCATGCAGCAGGGATTGGACACGATATTTATTTAAAACTTTGGGCTTTGTCTGAACCGAATATTCCTGCGGATTATGTGCTGTTCGATGAAGCTCAAGATGCTGACCCACTAATGCTAGGGATTTTACTGAAACAGCGGAATACCCAAGTCATCTATGTGGGCGATGCGCATCAACAAATTTATGCATGGCGTGGCGCAGTCAATGCCATGCAGCAACTCCCTTTACCCGAATCACGTTTAACCACGTCGTTCCGTTTTGGTGAAGAAATTGCCTTGAACGCCAATGCTCTGCTGGGCGCATTGAATGAAACCGTGCCGTTATTGGGTAATCCGCAGCTCAACTCTAAAGTGGTCAATAAACCGCATACCAAGATGCGCGATGCCATTTTATGTCGTACCAATGCACGTGCGATGGAACTGTTATTGGCAGGTTTGGTCAAAGGTGAAAAAGTCAGCCTGCAAGCAGATCATGCACGACTCAATCGTTTTGTCGATGCTGCAGCCATTCTCAAGCAAGGTAAACGCGTGGTCGATGTCCCAGAGCTTGCATGGTTTAACTCATGGCATGATGTACATGAATATTGCGAGACCAATGACGGCAGCGATATTAAACCGCTAGTGAAGTTGGTCGATGACCACGGTACTGACCCACTGAAAAAGGCGCTGGCGAAAATCACCCCGATTGATCAAGCCGACTACATCATCTCGACCGCCCATAAAGCCAAAGGTTTAGAATGGGATCGGGTACATATTGAAGATGACTACCAATTTAAGCTCAACGATAAAGATTATAAAATTAGTGACGAAGAGTTACGGTTACTTTACGTGGCCTGCACACGTGCTAAAGTAAGTTTAAATATCCATCATATTTATGACTTGATGCAGCACTTAAAACGTCAAATGCCCAAATCTTTGGCGCAAGCGGTCAGCTAGTATGATGAAAAAGGTGAATAAACAATAAATCAGTAAAAGGTGCACCATGAAAATACAATCGATTCAACTCAAGCACACCCTTCATTTTACTGATATCACCCTCAATTTTAATTACCACGATCTGCCGATTACCTTAATTTTGGGTGATCAAAGTTCTGGAAAAACCTCCCTACTGCGCTTTAGTTACCAGGCCCTCACTTGGTTTGCTGCACGCTATAAAGATTTGCGTACCGCAGGTGTGGTGATGCTCGATCAAGACATCATGTTAAATCGCTTACAATCGAAACTTGATATTCAGGTCAGTTTTCCCGAAGACATTGGCGCATTTCAGCTCTCAAGTGATCAGCAAGACCAAGACCCACAATGTTGTTCATGGCAACTGTATAAAACCTTAAACAGTCAAGGCGTCGGCCTCAGTAAGGCCGAAACACAGCAATTAGAATCCATGGTTGCACTATATCAAAAAGCCCTCAAAGCTGATCCGTTACAAGGGTTGCCACTCATTGCCTATTACCCTGCTGAACGCTTCGTCAACGACGTAAATATTCTCAATAAAAACAATCCTGCTATTTTTCAGCCTTCACATGCCTATGAAATCTCGGCCATTCCCTTTACCACGTTTATTCGTTTTTTTGAGTGGTTTCGAGAAATATCCGACATAGAAAATGCACAAAGTGCCGAATTAATTCAAAATTTATTACATCCAAAAAACCCAACTGACTCATCCAACACATCTGACACGCCACTTTTTGGACAAAAACTGGCGCAAGCTCAGGCCGATCTACACGCGCCGTCACTCAGATCATTAAAACAAGCCTTAGAGACCGTGTTGCCCGATGTGACCAATATTTATCTGCAATATCACCCCAAATTACAGTTAATGGTCTGCTATCAAGGCAAAGACATGTTGTTTCAACAGTTGTCGAATAGTGTGCGTAACCTTGTGGCCTTAATTGGTGATATTGTGCGTCGCCTCTGTCTACTCAATCCTCATAGCTTATATCCGTGCCAAGAAGGTGACGGTATTTTATTGATCGACGCCATAGACCACCAACTCGATCAAAACATGACTCAAGTGATTTTGACCCGTTTAAATCAAGCGTTTCCACGACTCCAAATTATTGCCAGCGGAAACCGTCCTGAACTATTGGAACATGCTTCTCGTTTTCAGTGCTTACAACTACAGAATAAAAAGCTCAGTGAGATTCAGCCTGAAAAATTACAAGAAACCTATGATCAGATTTATCAGCAGTTGCAACTCGGATCAAAGCCATCGCTTCCAGCCAAAACTGAAGAGACTGAATTAAATGAGCCACTGAACAGCCCAGACACCATCCAGCACATGTTGCAATTAATCCAGACGCAACTGACCGAGCAACAGCAACACGAATTGGTTAGGGCTTTATCACAGCGGGGTGATCAGGACGTTACGATCCAACCGCTGAGTTAAAAATACCGAGGCTGATTGGCTGGGCGTAATCCATAGCCTCGATGTTTAAATATTCAGCAACAAGGCCGCGATAAATGTCGAGTCAGTTGCGTCAGGCGTATAATGTGTAAGTGGTTCATAAAAAAGATTGATGTTGTTTTACGCATGTAATATGATCGGTTTTATTTGCAATTTTCATAGTAACATCGGAAATTGCTATCGCTTCACGAGTTGCGCAACACAGCTTGTTTTTAATTTTTTTGACACACATGGCTTTCAAGATTGAATTTTTGGACTGCTCTTTGCTGTCCTGTAATCCTTGAAAGATGAAATACACCTAGGTTTCACCGCCTAATCATGACAATGGATACGAGTGTGCTACCGATTATTATATTGTTACCGTTAATACTAGGCACAACACTTGTCTCGTGGTTGAAGCAATTCTCTCGCGGGGTAACAGCTTTAGGGGCGATTGGCGTCAGCCTCAGCAGTTTAGTTTTATTATTGAGTCAGGCTCAAGATGTCTTTAATGGCAAAACCATCATTCAAACTTGGCCGTGGCTCACTCAAGTTGGCATTGATTTCAGTTTTCGTCTCGATGCATTGGGCTTATTGTTTTCCCTGCTCATTACCGGGATCGGCACCTTAATTTATATCTATGCCTACTATTATTTAAGTCCAAAGAATTCGCTCAGTAAACTGTATGTTTTATTGATGCTATTCATGGCTGCCATGCTCGGCATTTCATTGTCTAATAATTTAATTTTATTACTTATTTTTTGGGAACTCACCAGTATTTCATCTTTCCTTTTGGTCGGTTATTGGAGCAATTACGACGCAGCTCAGCGTGGCTCTCGAATGGCTTTGACCATTACAGGCATGGGTGGTCTATGTATGTTGGGTGGTTTTGTTCTGCTGGCGCAAATCACAGGCACCTATCAGATTGACCAAATCCTGACGATGAGTAGCCAAATTCAGCAGCATTCGCTTTTTGTGCCCACACTCTTATTGATTTTAATGGGGGCCTTTACCAAAAGTGCACAGTTCCCTTTCCATTTTTGGTTGCCAAATGCCATGGCGGCACCGACCCCCGTCTCGGCTTATCTACACTCTGCCACGATGGTGAAAGCCGGAATTTTCTTGCTTGCACGCTTATTGCCAATCTTTGCAGGCGCGGCGTTGTATCACAACTTGGTCACCTTTATTGGTTTGTTTACCTTATGTATGGCGGCCTTCTTTGCCATTTTCAAAGAAGATTTAAAAGGGCTGTTGGCCTATTCCACCATCAGCCATTTAGGTCTGATCGTTTGTTTACTCGGGATCGGTTCTCCCCTCGCAGTTGCCGCTGCTATTTTCCATATCATTAACCATGCAACCTTCAAAGCAGCCCTATTTATGATCGCGGGGATTATTGACCACGAATCAGGTACACGTGATTTACGAAAACTCTCTGGTTTATGGCAATTACTTCCGTTTACAGCAACGCTGACCATGATCACTGCGGCCTCTATGGCAGGTGTACCATTAACCAATGGTTTCCTTTCTAAAGAGATGTTCTTTACTGAACTTTTGGCCAACCTGACTGGGCCAGTGATGATCGTGTCAGCCATCATTGCCACCTTTGCCGGTATCTTTGCTGTCGCGTATTCGGTACGTTTGGTTCATGGGGTATTTTTTGATGGTCCACTAGGGAAAGATGTTCCCAATAAAGAAGCGCATGAACCACCGTTTGGCATGCGCGCACCAGCAACCTTACTGGCTGCTTTATGTATTTTAGTTGGACTCTTCCCTGCGTTATTGGTTGAGCATATTGTCAATAGTACCGCGCGTGCGAGTATTCAAAATACTGCGTTTGAAGGTACACATTTAGCGATTTGGCATGGTTTAAATGCACCCCTTTTGATGAGTGTGATTGCACTTTTAGGTGGTTTAGTTTTCTATTTCGCATTGGCAAAGGGCGGCAAATTACGCCGTATCGATTTGGATCCTCTTTTGGGCCGTTTGCAAGGTAAAGTGCTGTTCGACTTATTTTTAAAGCATCTTTTACTCAGCTCAAGAAAGTTCCGTCGCTTTACTGAAAATGGCAAATTACAAAGCTATTTATTGTGGATTTTAATCTTTAGTGTAGCCATCGTCATTGTTCCATTTTGGCTGCAAGGTATCGGCACAGGCAGCCGTGAACTGATACATGCACCAATCATCGCAATCGTTCTGTGGCTATTATTATTCTCTGCATGTTGGATGATGCTTTGGTTCCACCATGAACGGATTAAAGCCGTCCTCATCAGTGGTGCAGTCGGTCTGGTTGTGACTATGGTGTTTATCTGTTTCTCCGCTCCAGATTTGGCGCTCACGCAGATTACTGTTGACGTGGTGACCACCGTGCTCTTACTCATGAGCTTATCATTATTACCACAGCTCACACCTTATGAGTCGAGTGTGTCTCGTCGTTGGCGAGATGCAATAATTGCGATTATTGCAGGTTTAGGGATCGCATGGATTTCATGGCTGATCATGACCCGCGATCATAATTCCATCTCATGGTTCTTTATGCAGCAATCCATCCCACTTGGTGGTGGTACCAATGTGGTCAACGTGATCTTGGTCGACTTCCGTGGCTTCGATACCTTTGGTGAAATTACCGTACTGGGAATTGCCGCAATTGGTACGCTGTGCATGATGGATGGTATGCGTGCTCATGGTACCACCATTACGCAAGGTCTGACCTATCGTTTTAATCCGTCACCACTGATGTTCCGTATTACATCATCATGGATTTTGCCTTTAGCACTCGTCATCAGCTTATATATTTTCCTACGGGGTCATAATTTACCAGGCGGTGGCTTTATTGCAGGCTTAATTACCTCTTTAGCCTTAGTGATTCAATATATTGCGCTCGGCCAAGACCGTGCTGAACAACTGATTGGTGCAAAATCAGGTCGCTTATATGAAGTTTGGATTGGTATTGGTTTAACCATTGCGGGGCTGACAGGTATCGCGGCTTGGCTATGGGGGCGTCCATTCCTGACCAGTGCTCATATCTATGTATCGCCACCCATTTTAGGTGAAATGCACCTTGCCTCCGCTGCCCTCTTCGACACAGGTGTCTACATCACCGTTGTGGGCGCGACGATGTTAATGATTTCCGTCTTAGGCGACTCGCGTCACTCGAGTATGTCTGGTCCAGTTCCAAGAGGCGAATAAGATGATTAGTTTAGAATTTTTACTCGCTTCAGCCATTGGCTTACTGACTGCAACAGGGGTCTACCTGATTTTGCGGGCACGTACCTTTCCTGTCGTACTGGGTTTAGCCATGATTGGCTATGCCGTGAACTTATTTTTATTTGTCATGGGGCGTATTCATGTCAACGCACCTGCCGTGTTAACTGAAACCACCAAAGCGACCGATCCTTTACCACAAGCCTTGGTCCTGACAGCCATTGTGATTGGCTTTGCGACCACTGCCTTTATCGTACAATTGGCTCTGCGTAGCCGCTATGAAACTGGAACAGATCATGTGGACTCCAAAGAAGAAATACCGCAAATTGACCCGCGGGAGGATGAGCCATAATGCATGACTTCATCCAATTTTGGACTACGCATAGCCCGATTTTCAGTATTTTAATTCCTGCAATTACTGCATTTATTTTAGTCCTGCTGGGCAACCCCGGTTCTGGCTCGTTGGCGCATGACTGGCGACAACCTTGGCGTCGCGGAATCAGTTATGTCTCTGGTATCCTCGGACTGATCACATCCATCAGTTATTTGATGATTGCCAGCTCTGGTCAAGTTTTGGTTTATAACTTGAGTGAATGGGCCGCACCATTCGGCATCGTTTTAGTCTTAGATCGACTCTCTGCTTTCATGTTGGTGCTAACCTATGGACTTGCTGTGCCAGTGATGTGGTTTGCTAGCAAAGAATGGGACGAACGTGGTCGTTATTTCCATGCCATGTGCCATTTCTTACTGATGGGTTTGTGTGGTGCGTTCCTGACAGGCGATTTATTTAACCTGTTTGTGTTCTTTGAAATCCTGTTGATGGCATCATATGTTTTGCTCTTACATGGTCAAGGCAAAGCACGTTTTCAGCTTGGTATTCATTACGTCACCATTAACCTATTTGCCTCTGCCCTCTTCCTGATTGGACTCGGGATGATTTACGGCAGTGTAGGTAGCTTAAATATGGCTGATGTTGCACGACTTATGCCTTTGCTTGAAGCGGATCAACATCGTATTGCTGTGGCTGGTGCATTGTTACTGTTCACTGTCTTTGGCATCAAAGCTGCAATGCTGCCTGTAGGGTTCTGGTTACCAAAGACCTATGCTGTGGCAACCACGCCTGTCGCAGCCTTATTCACTATAATGACCAAGGTCGGCATCTATGCCATTCTCCGTGTCAATGGTACTGTGTTTGACGATGGGATTAGCCGTGAAATCTTACAACAGTGGTTGTTACCGATTGGCTTAGTAACCTCGCTCTATGGTGCCTATAGTGCTATCGGAACGGATCGCTTACGTCGTTTTGTCGGTTTTATGATTTTGTCTTCTATCGGGACAATATTGGTTGCGATTTCACTCTTTAATACTGATGCATGGGCTGCGGGGCTTTATTACCTGATTCACAGTACCATCATTGGTGCAGCTTTTTATATTCTCTCGGGTTGGATTACCTCACAACGTGGCGAATTTAAAGATCATTTTAAAATTGCGCCCCGTATGAAACAGCATAATACCGTTGCTGTTTGCTATTTCATCATTGCGTTGATGATGGCTGGTCTACCGCCATTTAGTGGATTTTTGGGTAAAGTATTTCTCTTACAAGCAACGGCCAACTCACCTTACCAAATCATGATTATTTTGATCGTATTGTTAGTGAGTTTACTCAGTATTATCGCATTCACCCGAGTTGGTTTTGTGCTTTTCTGGCGTTCATCTCGCCCAGAAGATGATATTGATACTGAAGAATATCAGCGTTATCAGGCTTTACCGAATAAGGCACCGCTTCGTAATGACAAAACCATTTATCTGCTGTTAACAGCGCTTGTGGGATATATGGTTTTTGCTACGCCGATCTATGACTATACCTACAAAACTGCACAGCAAATTCAAGACAATCCATTATATGAATCGTTGCTACTGAAAAAGGATGAAGAAGGCCAAATCATCAGTGTTCAACCTTATGATCCTGAAAATTTACCTGAAACCAAATATGGTGGTGAATCAGCCGATCCAAATGCACACCTCATTCCTGCATTGATCGCACCTGAAACTCTACATGGCGAGCATATTTCTGAGTACAAGCAACGCCAAATTCAGGGACAGCAACAAGAAGAAAAACTACCTGAAGAGACCCAACTAAAACCGATGGAGGCACCTTAACATGGCGAAAACATCTGTATTAAATCGCTGGTTTCCGCATCCATTGGTATCAGTCATGGTTGGTCTGAGCTGGGTGATGTTAGCGCACAGTCTAGATGCGGCCACACTCTGCATGGCCTTGGTTTTAGCCATTGTTATTCCACGATTGGTTCGCCCTTTTATTGACCGAACGCCGAATATCAACTGGCTGGCAGCATGTAAATTATTCTTTGTGGTGCTGTGGGATATTATTGTCAGTAATATCCATGTTGCAAAATTAGTCCTTGGGCCAACACATAAACTGCACCCGAAATGGTTCCGTGTTCCTCTCGATACACAGCATGAGGAAGTCAATTCTTTACTTGCGATGATCATCACCACCACACCCGGTACAGTGTCTGCTGGGATTGACCAAGACCGTGGTGATATTTTGGTCCATGCGCTGAGCACGGATGACCCTGAAGCGGAAATTCAAACCATTAAAGAGCGCTATGAACGCCCTCTCATCCTCATTTTTGGCGCTGATACAGGAGAATCCACATGACAATTTTACCGTATGCGCTTGGCATCTGTTTAGTTGCGGTGACGATCTCGATGTTACTGTGCCTCATCCGCTTAGTGATGGGACCCTCAATCGTAGACCGACTACTTGCTTTAGATACCTTATTTTTAAATGCCACCTGTTTAATTGTCATTTTAGGTATTTATTGGGCAAGTACATCGATGTTTGAAGGGGCTTTATTGGTTGCCATGCTGGGGTTTGTGTCTACAGCCGCTTTAGCACGCTATTTCACCACTGGCCACGTGATCGACTAGGAGTCCATTAATATGCAATTAGTCATGGAAATTTTGGTCTCGATTTTTTTGGTTATTGGCGCTTTTTTCATGTTGGTCGGCGGTATTGGCATGGTTCGCCTACCCGACTTATTTATGCGTCTGCACGCACCGACCAAATCGAGCACCTTAGGCTTAGGAAGTTTTCTAATTGCTGCAATTATTTATGCAGCATTTCAAGGTCGTTTTGGTTTTGCAGAAATCCTAATCACGCTCTTTGCCTTTATCACCGCACCGGTTTCTGCAAACCTCATGGCACAAGCGGCATTACATTTACGACTGCGCTCGATGAGTGGTGATGCACCAGAAGCGCTCAATCGCCCTCTTCCTTGGCAACGAACTCGGCGCCGTGCCTTTCACTCTAAAATCCATTCAAAACCGGAAGATCTGGATTAATTCCAGATCCAGTTTTGTTTATGTCTTCGAGCTAAAAAATTCTTTGATTCGCATCCACATTTTTTCAAATACGCTACTTTGAGCCATATATTGCAAACGCTTTTGGTTATATGGCGTCGTTTTTAAACCATATTTTTCAGCTAAATCAATCAGCATATTTGTTTCATAACTACTTTGAAAATGATCAGACCATTTAGGCTGATATTGACTCATCTCAAGATTCGCCAATTCTTGACATCCTCACCCCCTTAAAAGAGGGTGATTCCTACAGCTAGACGCTTATGCCCAAGCGCAAGAATGTTTAGAGCTGAGTTTATATCTCGATCATGAGCTGTACCACAGCTCATGCACTCCCATT
>NZ_VPCH01000070.1:0-11698 GCF_013418285.1 Acinetobacter sp. YH12152 | reverse complement strand
AAGCTTATAGCAGTGTCACAGATGCGAAAAAGCAATTAAGTGCATATTTTGAGTTTTATAATTTGAAACGACCTCATTCGAGTCTAGACAAAATGACACCAAATGAGTTTTACTATGATCAGCTACCGCAACAAAACAAGGTGGCTTAACTAGAGCAGAATATCACTTATAAATACGCTTTTAGTTGTTCAAACAAGTGGAACCACCTCTGTGTAACCCATCACGACTTTTCTGGTAGCTAATTTGAATATCAATATACTTTTGTCTTCTACAAAGCGTCGTGAAGTCTGGTGCTGTCCAATCTAATCCGCAAAGTTTAATTAAGCTTTGAACAAAACCAGTAACCATGCGTAAAATGAGTCTAAATAGAGATTTGATCATCAAACAGCATTGAATCGCTATGTCGGAGTAGGTTTGACTTCGACCTTGTTTGCCTTGAGGTTCTGCATACCATTGTGTTTTTGGGTCGAACCAAATGGCAATATTCCCATGATTAATGAGAGCTCTGTTATATGCGAGCCAATTGGTTGTGCGGTAGATTTTGTGTGTAGGCTTCTTCATTTGGAAATTATATCGCTGAAAAAGCCGTTACAGATAGGTTTGTGCAACAAAGCCATTTACCAAGTAAAAGTTTCCGTTTTTATCAGCACACATCACTTTACTACGTGTACTGCAAACTGGCGAGTTTGAGCTGTTAGGTGATACGAAAACCCGGAAAACTAATGTTTGAGTGATGGTGGCTTGCAATGAAAGCCTGAAAAAAGCAGTGGAAGAGGGCCGTTTCCGTAGTGACCTATATTACCGCTTAGCTACCTATCCAGTTCTGATTCCTTCTTTGAAAGAACGCCGTGAAGATATCAATCTGCTGGTTGAATACTATATCCACTTCTTTGAGAAGCAGTATCACAAGACATTTAATGGCTTCAGTGACCGAGTGTATGCCTTTTTTAACAGCTATGACTGGCCGGGAAATATACGAGAATTAAGAAATATCTTGGAACGTTCGGTGCTTTTGTCCAATAATACGGCACTTGATTTAGAAGATTTAATGCTGGAAGAACAGATCATTCAGGATTTCCTAAGCCAGAATAAACAGAAATTTAATGAAATTAAGGGCATTGTGACTAAAAGTGATTTAAATCAGCTAATTGAGCACCTAATGCAAAGCTCAGAACAGGTGGATATGGAATATGTTGAATTGACCATTTTACAGACGCCATTACATAAATACCGAGGTAATGTTTCCAAAGCTGCCCGCTATTTGAATATGACACGCAGTGCACTGGAATATCGGTTAAAAAAGCACGCAGTAATATAAGTTTAGGGTGTTTGGGTATGAAATATAGGGCCTTACGATAAGGCCCTATATTTCTTTAAGCGATAATCCAATGTTGCCCGGCTAATGCCGAGTATACGTGCTGCTTCAGAGACATTGTTTTGAGTCTGTTGCATGGCTTGTAAAATAATCTGCTGTTCATAATGTTCTAATGAAAAGTCAGGAGTAAATAGTTCTGCAATTTTTTGTGAATTAAATGATTTGGAAGGGAATATTTCCCGATAGCTAATTGCCTCAGCGGCTACAACATCTGGAAATAAATCACGTAGTTTAATCTCTTGTTGATCATCTGTGAGTAGTGCTGCGCGTTCCAGCACATTCTCTAATTCACGGATATTGCCTGGCCAATTGTAATTTATAAAGTAATGTTTGGCTTTGTCACTAAGACCTTTAAATTTTTTGTCATAGATATTTTCAAAGCGTTTAAGAAAATGACTGACCAGCAGAGGAATGTCCTCCCGCCGTTCGCGTAATGGCGGAATACGTACTGGAAAAATGTTCAGGCGAAAATACAGATCGGCACGGAATCGACCCTCTTTGACAGCTAATTCCAAATCTTCATTGGTGGCAGCTACGACTCGAACATCGACTTTTCGGGTCTGATAATCGCCTACACGTTCAAATTCACCTTCTTGCAACATTCGTAATAAGGCTGCTTGGGCACGAGGGGGATAACTCAGCCAGTTCATCCAGAAAAATCGTACCTTGATGGGCACGTTCAAATTTACCTATTCGTTGACTGACTGCTCCTGTGAAAGCCCCCTTTTCTACGCCAAAGAGCTCAGCTTCAATCAGGTCATGTGGGATACAAGCACAGTTAACTGCTATAAAAGGCTTATCTTTGCGTGGACTAGCATAGTGAATACCTCGTGCAAAAGCCTCCTTACCAACACCTGTTTCCTCAGACAGGAGTACGGCGACTTTACTGCCAGCCGCTTTTTTGAGGAGGTCACAGACATTGCGGTAAGCCGCAGATTCTCCGACCGCATTAAACATGCTGTAGTCGACCTCGGCACGAGTATAAATATCGTGTTTTAGTTGATTCAATTCAGCGCGTAATGCAATGATTTCGTCCGATATAGGGTCAGGAGACATAAATTGTACAAGTTCTTCGGCATTTTCCCATTCGATTAAGGGTTTACCAATGATCCGACAATGATCATGACCTTGGGCAATACATTGGGTTTCCTGATAAATAATGGTTTGTCTCATGACATAGCTGCTATATCCACAAGCATAACCAAGTTGTAGCCAGCAAGCAGGTTCATCGGATTTACCAAATTCGCTCAGGTGAACTTCACCTTCAAAGGAATGTCGCCAGTTAAAGTCGGCATAGAATAACTAAAAACTATAAAAAAATGGAAGAATAAAATTTAAAAAGATATTTTATTACAAATGCTTACTAAATTTATTTTGATTTGTGAAATAAAAAATAGAAAAAGTGTTATAACTATTTGTATTAATATTTTGAGCTAATTTTGTCATGAGTTTTGATCAAACGATAAAAAAAACTCTCGTATTTTTTTATCAATTTGTTCTACCCTTCTCAACCAAAACAGAAGACTTGGAATACATCAAAGCTAAGCTGAAACAACTAGAAAAAATCAGGCCGGGCAACAACAAGAGTAAGCAGAATAATTTTAAAAAAATTTATGTAAAACTCTGGCATCGTATTTTAGAACTTTTGAAAACAGATAGGGCAGTACGTGCAAATGTCCAATATATTCCGCAGATTCAGCTTATTTGCGATATGGAAAAATATATCGATTCAAAAATGGCATTAGAAATTTTTAATACACGTAAGGAACTCACTACACCATTACTACTTCAATTTTTTGACATACGTAAAGATGAAACGAGACAAAAAGTCATGGAGAAATGTTCTAAGAAGCAGCTTGGTATGATCGAGACTTTAACTTTAATCAATGCAGAGCAAGAGTGAACGAATGGAAGTTCAGAAAAAGAGAGAACGGAGACAAGATCTCTTTTTAACACAATACCAAGAGTACAGAACAAAGTTTATTTCGCATGCTGTATTTGATGATTTAGATGAAAGTGATAAGCAGACTTTTAGTGATTTTGGAAAAACTGCGCATAAGGTTTTTCACGAGATAATTAAAGCGCGTAAACTGGGTGAAGAATATCGAGTTGCAGCCTTAAGCTTTTTTGCTTCGGGTGATGTATTAGACCATGCTGGATGGTCATACCTCATTTTGAGAACGAGTTATTTTGTTGAAGCGCTTTATATAAAATTAGCCATTATCCCAGATTCCCAAGCTAAACAAAAAGAAATTTTTGATTTATTTCGATATATTGCAAAATCAATTCTACAACAAAGTGAAGAAAGTTCTTTAAAATACGAGAGTAAAAGGCTCTTAGAATACTTTATAGAATATATGTTAGAACTCGAACAGGACAAGGTGACGAGTGACTGGGAGAGTTTCCTTAAGAATAAAATAAATCAAAAATTGCCCGAGTTCACTCAAACTAAGGTGCTAAATTATATAAATGACTTAAAAATTATCTTTAAACGATTAAAACAAGGGAGGATTGTAAAACGCTCGCGTCGTAAAAAAATAAAAATTTCAGATTGGCCGACAAAGAAAAAATTAAGAAGTTTCCAAAAGAAGAGAGAACAAAGACAGCTTATTAAAGGATATCCAGCATATATTCAAGCTCGACAGGAGATCTTTTATGCTGATGATGGAGATGTTGAATTTATAGATGAGGGGATTGCTGTACATACAACATCTAAATCTACAGCTCGTTTTAATACAGTATTGAACAATCATAGTGAACATTTGATGAGGCATCGTCAAAGACGTCTACAACCGTTTGTAACCAACACAAATTACATGAGCAAAGATGTGATTCAACATCTTATCTATATTTTGAAGGGTGAGTTATATAATGCTCCTACTCAAGATTCAGCGATTGCAGCAGCATGCTTATTGAGTTTAGCGACGGGTTTATCACCAAGGCATTTGCTTCAATATAAACAACTGATTGATGAGGGAGTGCTTATTAAAGGTGGTAGTTCTAAAAAGCCGGAGTATCGACTCAGATTACATTTAGATATTACAAAACAAAAAGTTGAAACTTTAAAGATTCACCAACTGAATAAAACAGTGACGCATGATCTCCATGTATCAAGCAGTTGGTTTGAATATCTTATTTTGAATGGATCACAACAGGTACTTACAGTACAAGAGATCAATCAAAGACTCAAAAAATGGACTCAGAATCAGGGGCTAGGTTCAATTACTGTTGAGAAACTCCAAGCCCAGCTGTATTTCTATATTTTTCACCGTACTTTTAATGAATATATTGCCCATGTGCTATCGGGCAAAGATAGCACCCATGAGCTACCGAGTAGTTTCTACAATGGTGTGAGCGCATCGGAATTGAATCAGCATTATTTGATCTACTTAGAGACACTCAGTGTTGAAGAAACGAAAACAGAAATTGAAATGCTTAAAGAGCAGTTTGTTAAACATGAACCTGCGTCTATATCACGTTTTGGTAGCCAATTAGCACTCAATCAAAATTATGTTGGTCAATTTTTTACACGATTACATGCCATTTGCGTTGATAAA
Source organism: Acinetobacter sp. YH12152 (assembly GCF_013418285.1). NCBI lineage: Bacteria > Pseudomonadati > Pseudomonadota > Gammaproteobacteria > Moraxellales > Moraxellaceae > Acinetobacter > Acinetobacter sp. YH12152. The sequence continues at coordinate 6,766 of NZ_VPCH01000070.1, read as the reverse complement.
ATACAGATACATCAACATATAATTGAGCGAATTAATGCCTATAGTGCTTGGATGTGGCATATCAGCTTATTGTGTCTAACACGCCGTCCTCGGGAAAACTTATTAGGAAAGTATAGTGACTACGATTTAAAACTAAAGTTGTTGTATGTAGATGATAAGCAAAACAGTCAATCACGAAAAGATGGTCGCTATATACCGCTCCCAGCATTTTTTATCCAAGCTTTTAAACGTTATACGCAATTTTTAAATACGGTCACTCAGCAGTATGAAGAGCTCCTCCGATTTGTGTTTGGGAAAAAGATTACATTGCAAGATTTGTTTGGCCAAGTGATCCATTACCCGAAATCGTTACCGACCACTGCTGAGGAATGGGCAAGTAAGAAAATTAAGATTGCTGCGCTTAACCGAAGTTGGATTAATGACTATATTGAAGGTCATCAACTCAGCAGTTTATATAATAACTGGCTACGACACTTTGATATGAATATGTTGATGAAGCAAGGTTTGGCTTTTAATGTCATACAAGCAGTTTATGGGCATGATCAGCGTAATCAGGAGCTCTTTTATCGCTATTCATCTGCATCTTTACCACAATATATCAATCAATTTACCCAAAATATTGATCGCATGATTAAGCAATTGCAGATTGAGCATCTGTCATACATTTCAGTACTTCAATCTGAGGGCTTATCATGAGTATAGATGAGTCATTGATTCAAAAAATTCAGGTTCAGGTTGATTCTGTATTTGCCGAAATGAAAAGTCAGATTAAGAGTTTAAGAGACCGACCTGAATTATTAGATAACACACTAAATAGCTTGTGGTACGAGTTTTATGATGAATTTATTTGTTTTTTAGAGCAGAAGAAATTTACTCGGAAAGATGCTCAAAAACCGTATATTCAAGCTATTGAAAAATATTTTTTATCTTTGCGTCAGACCTATTTATCTCAAGCAAAGAATGCGTATCCAATCAAAGTATGGCCTAAAACTACTTTTCTAGAACCTATACCCAGACAACTTCGTAGTACTGAATCACATCTTCGGCAAGGACAAAAACATTATCATATTGCTATAGCCTTAAAATCCTATTGCAATTGTCCATACAAGGATGAAGTTACTCCGGCATGGTTATGGGGGAATTTTTATTTAAGTCTGATGTACTGCTCTGGCTGTACTGATCTAAGTCAATTAACAGCAATTGGTAATACCCTGGTCAACGCTATTGTCAAAGATGAACTCCAAATCTGTACTAAACTTTATCATGCTGGATATAAAACAATCATCCAACCACTCGCACTGCATTATCGAGTACCACAGCGTGCTTATGGTAATCAAATCGAAAATAGACAGGTGTATCAGTGGCGTTATATTTGGCTTAATCCCTATGCACAGTTGTTTATACAAGGGATAAAACAGCATGGCTCTCAAGCCTTGAATCAGCAGATGCCACGATATGTTTTGGAGTCTATCTCTACTGTATTAGGGAAATTACCTAAAGAAATTGATCTGAGTCATCAGTTCGTAGGTCTGAAAAAACTACTACGCCGTAATGATAAACAGTTAGCAGAGCTTCGTTCACTTACACCTTTTGATCATTCAAACTTAGCCATTGAGCTTGACTCTTATTCGGGCTTAGATATGTGCTTAAGCGAGGTTATGCGAGGTCGTCTCAAAACGGTGTCGTTAACACCTATTGATCAGGCGAGAGCATGGTTAGATCACAACATCTTGCAGACGCAGTTAACACATATTGAGCGGTATATACCACTACAGACAGAAAAGGCGGTACCAGACTTAATTACAGCTCACCAGCAACTCAAAGAAATTCCATTTGAATTGATGCTATTTGAAAAAGATCAGACTGAAGTTGATAAGCGTCAGAAACGGCAGCGTAAAAGTGAACGTGTGAAATGGATCAGATGGACAAGCATTCAGAAGCGACTAGAAGAAAAGAAGCCTCACGTTGGCCTGTATGAAAAAAATCTAATAGAAGCACAGCTCAGGCTACTGGGTTGGATTTTTCATCTTAAGTCTCAAAAGATGAAACTCAATAGTATCGAGCGGTATTTAAGTAGTATCGCTAAAGATTACTTATTCCATGTCTATATGTTCCCAGGTGATATAGATAACATGGATCAAGAAGATTGTGAGGAACTGTACGACGCTATCTTAGATAGTATTGATGATCGAGATCAAGCCAAACGTGAGACTGATCCTAAGGCCAATCACGGACGTGCACAGTATGCATTTGGCAGACTTAAAGCATTTCATCAGTTTTGTATGAAACAATACCGTGTCCCTAAGGTCGGTACCTTTCAATACAATGATTATCATCGTGTACAATTTTGTCATGCCAAATTAATTAGCCCAAAATTGTTCAATCAGCTTAAACAAGTACTAAGTTTAAAGATTGAAAAATGTCAAACAACTAAAGAGCAAGCGTATCTTTTTCAGCTACAGCTCATGTATTTACTCGCATTTCGTTTGGGGATGCGATTGAATGAAATTAGGGGACTTACATTGGCAGAGGTCATTTGTCCTGAACTGATTTGGCGTAATGATACGCTGACCAAACCTGTGCAGATCCGTTTTAATTTACGTAACAATGTTTATCGGAAACTCAAAAGCCAAAACGCAAAGCGTCAGCTTGATCTGAACGCCGTCATGCTCGATGAAGAGTTGGCATTGGTACAGCAATATCTAAAACAATGTATTACACATAATCCAGCGAAAACTAATCATGCGGACAAATTGATTTTTGCCCAAGATGGCGAAATTTTAAGTGAAGCTTATATTAGTGAAATGACCCAAGTGATTTTTGATGAGATATTGGGTGAAGGGCATGGTTATACTTTCCATAACTTTAGACATAGTGCCGCGAATCATTTAGCAATCGCTTGGTTAGGCTCAAAAGAGATGATCATGACCTATACGGATTACACTTGGAGCCGGTGTAAAGTCATGCGTCAGCATTTATTTGGAGAAACTGCAATTCAGCATGAAGCTGTCATACAACATAAGTGGCGGTTACTAGCTGACTGGATGGGGCATGCAAACATAGAGCAAACAGCATCTCACTATCTACATGTGCTGGATTTGTTGGTGATAGATCGAATTTATCATTTGCCTTGTACAATTCATTGGGACACGATCAAACTGATACTTCAAAATGACTTAACAAGTGCTAACACAGAAATTGTGGATCTTAATCATATAATAGGAAAAGGCCAGTATTTCGATTTTTATCATGCCACATATGCACTCAAAAAAGTGGATTCAGTTAAACCTGTTCAGCCTAAAATAAGTAAAAATGCATCTGTATCTACCATCATCCATGATTACATTAAATATAGAGCCTATGAGGACCATGATTGGATATTACGCAGTAAAAAGCTCGCTACTAAGTGGGTGGCGGTAAAAAAGCCTCAAAATAATGAGGATTTTAGTGAAGATGAACTCATCTCCTTATATGAAAAAGCCTTAAAGAAAGGTTTTGAAGCAAAGCAATGCGTAGAGATTTCAGCACTGCCAAAGCGGGTTCAACATCAGGTTTTAGAAGCCTTGAGTATTTTAATTGAACATGGAAAGCTGAGAAAAAACTTTATTCATTTTCAATATCGTTTTGATAAGCAAAATAGGCCACGTGTCGATTGGTCCATTCAACATCTGATTACGGGACTGAAGTATTTACTCCCTGAGGATACACAGCTAAAAGTTGATAATGATCCACCGGATAAGTCACAAAAAAGTCGTGAAGTGAAATTAAGCTTTATCAATGAAAAGAATAAAAATACGACACTTTGTATTGCGTTTATTATGTTGATACATGCGATTCAGCAAGAAAAATTGAGCATTTAAAATGAATTGTTTTAATATGTCTAAGGCAAGCTGTATTGAATATAAATCAATATAGAAAGGGACGAGCGATATCGTCGCTGAAGTTGTAGGTTAAAATCGTTTCTCAATGATAAGCGAACTCTGATATCGTATATATACATGGCTGAGATGTATCCAACTGAATGAAAACAATAGATTATTACAATAAACAGGCTGATCAATTTATAAAGTCGACCTTGAATGTGGATATGGAAGCACTATACCAACCTTTTTAGTGAACCGTACCGGGTTTGTCGGAGACAGTTTATTTAAGTTAGGCTACCTGACCTAACGGATTAATTTTATCATAGTACATTGCTTCAAAATCAAAAGGTGACACATAACCTAGCGCACTATGTACACGTTCTTTATTGAACCAATCTACCCAGTTTAGTGTCGCAAGTTGTACATCTGCTAAACCTTGCCAATCTGCTTTTAAATATTCAATCACCTCTGTTTTGTATAAGCCATTCACCGTTTCAGCCAAAGCATTATCGTATGAGTCACCCGTTGTACCGACTGAAGCTCGTAAATTTGCTGCTTCTAAACGATTGGTATAGCGAATGGAAAGATACTGAACCCCTCTGTCACTATGATGAATCACGTTCTTTGGCATGCCTCGATCATGCAATGCTTGCTCCAATGCATCCAGGACCATGTCTGTATTCATACGTGTTGATACTTTCCATCCAACAATGGCACGTGAGAAGACATCAATAATAAAGGCGGTATAGACCCAACCTGAATTGGTTTGAATATACGTAAAGTCAGCGACCCACAGGTGGTCAGGTTGATCAGCACTAAAATTCCGTTTCACTAAATCATCTGCTCGTTTTTGATCATCTCTGCTACGGGTAGTTTGTTTATTCTTCCCACGCCAAACACCTTGTATACCTAGCTTTTGCATCAATCGAGCAACTGTACAGCGCGCAACAACATAGCCTTCACGTTTCAACTTTTGCCAAACTTTACGAACACCGTACCGACCTGAACTTTCCTTCCAAATTCGTTTAATTTGTTCAGCATGATGCAAGTCATGTAGATCTCGCTTTGCTCGATGTTCTGGGTTTTCAACGAAATCTAGTGTTCGATAATAGGTAGAAGCCGCGATCGGTAAAATCCTGCAAATCGCCTCAACACCGTATAACGCTTTATTGTTATGGATAAAATCCACCATTATTTGTGTGGGCGGTCGAGCTCCGCCTGGGCGAAAAAAGCGGCTGCTTTGCGTAGAATTTCATTGGCTCGCTGCAGTTCTTTATTTTCGCGTTCAAGTTGTTTAATGCGTTCTTGGTCTGAAAGCTGCTGTACTTTGATTGGATTCTGTTGATTCAAATGCTTCTGATGCCAGGAACGTAGTGTTTCAGGAGTACAGCCAATCTTGGGAGCAATTGCTGTGATTGCAGCCCAAGTAGAAGGATAATCTTTTTCGGATTCAATCAATAATTGAACCGCTCTATCTCTGATTTCAGGAGTATATTTTGGTTTTTTCATCGGGACATTCTCTCAAGAAAATTGGTCTCCGACAAACCCGGTACGGTTCATAGAGCAATTAGCACATGATGCCTACATTTTAGATTTAGGTTGTGGCTCAGGTCGGGATACTTTGGCTTTTAGAAAAAAGGGCTATTACGTATATGCGATTGACTATTCTGAAGAACTTGTAAAAAAAGCGACTGAACTTACAGGGTTGAAAGTACGTTATCAAAGTTTTTATGACTAGCAGAATATGAAACATATGATGGTATTTGGGCATGTGCCTCTTTACTACATTGTGCTCGTAATAGACATCTCTGATGTTTTAAAATGTATTCATGCTGCATTAATGAATAGTTCATCTTCATATCAGCATGTTGAAGAGCAAGATCTTGAAAAATTTGCAGATTATTGGATAGGTCTGTCACCAATTCTCATTCATAGTTTGCCAGTTACTTGTATTCCTAGTAGACCACTTTAATTAAAATTAGGAATTTCATTCACTGGATATATTAATGTTAATGGATTTGATGTTAAAGAAATGAAGCCAAAACGCTGATAAAATTCCATCGCTTTTTGATCTTTTGCATGTATTACAACAAAATTTACACCAATAATTTGAGCAACTTTTGAAACTTGTTTGAGAGCATGTGCTAAAAGCACTTTTCCAATTCCTTGCCCTTGAGTCACTTTATCAACGGCAAAGCGACCTACAACAACACAAGGGAGTGGATAACGAGGTAAGCGTTTGGTGAGTACGGTATCTACTAAATCGAATCCAATAGAGGTACTAGATAGACAGTAAAACCCTATCACATTTGAAGCATGATCAACAGCAACATACGTTTTACTTGTCCCTGATTTCTGATGTTGGGACGCATATTGTTTAATGAACTTATTTAAGTCATCTTGCCCACAATTAAATGATTTTCTTTGGTGATGAGTTTGTAAAATCTCAATTCTCATCTAATAAACTCATTAATTTCTTCATTTCATCGTTTGCAGGGCGTGGATTTTCAAGCAAATTCATTAACATATCACGATCAGCATTATTTACTTTCAACTCATGGTTAGATTTAAGTAAGTCTTTTGCTCGTTCAAAGGAGGATTGCAGCATAAAAGAACTTACACTGAGGCCTAATAAATTCGCAGCTTGCTCAATCACATTCTTTGCATCTGCTGTTGAACGAACATTAATTCGTTCAGTTGCTAAATTAGCCATTTCTTCACCAATAAGTACATCATTTTGATGTACAAATTATAACATATCAAGATGTAGCATCAAGACTTGACATACTCCCACCACCAAGCTAAGAGCTATGGTGGGGGAATCTTTGCGACCCATGCAATCTTAGAGATTGCACCTTTCGATACCGCACTGCGCTGACAGTATGGCGGTACAGGAACTCTTT